>JAEYPI010000275.1 GCA_023410885.1 Bacillota bacterium | reverse complement strand
AACCACATAATATTCGTATTCCTCGCCCTCCGAGACTTCCTCATCGGTAAACTCTGTTTCGTCAACCTCAACTAATACCTCGCCATCTTTAAAAAGCTTATAGTAATCAACACCTTCATTGTCGAAGCTCTCGCTCCAGGCTAAAGTGACCGCATCCTTCTCCACACTGAAGATGGTAAGAAGGGGTGCAGAGGGCGGAACATCATCTTCTCCTTTCAGGAAGCAAGAGGTAAAAAGCATTGCCATCATGAGCATGACGGCTAGAATTAAAACTTTTTGTTTTATTAAATTCTTCCTTAACATAGTAAACACTCCTATCTCTATTCCCCAAGAGCCGTCATTTCTCCAAAAAGGTGTACTGAATCTCACTGAGTGCATTATTATCTTTTATGTACCTTTCATAATCAGAGGAAAGGGTTATGATATAAAGTTCATCACCCATAACGCTGAGAACGTCTCTGCCATACCCGATGGCAGGTTTGAGTGAATCACCAAGCTTCGACTGGCTGTTACTGATATATACATAGTCTATGACATAGGTTTCATGACCGTTGGTATTACGAAAATAACCTTTCTCAGCCTGATAGAATCTATAGTTCATGCCCGCCTTGATGGACCAGGCTGCTGAGGCATTTTGCAGTATTTCTTCCTCAGAATTGGTTTCAACGTTCATCATACTGGATAACGGGCACTTTTTTACGCTTACAAATTCTTGGCCGCTGCCTTTTAACATATTGGTCGCTTTGAACAAATGATCTTCTGCCTTAAATTCAACCCAATGAGATGGATACTGAATGTTTATTGTATTATCCACTCGATATTTCGCACTCTGTTGTGTAGCATGGCCTACAAAAAAGCTCAGAACTAACGTTAGAATTAAAATGGCCCATACCGGCACGGTCCCTACAAAAGCCTGTCTGGGCGTAGGTGATGATGTTTGAATAGAGCCTTCCTTTTCATTGCGGGAAGAAATAATAACGAGGACGGTAAAGACCAGAATAGCGACAGTAGCCGCAGGTATTAAACCAACAATATAATTCACCTTGAAGCCGTTACGGGTCACAGCGTTTAAAAGAAGCTGTGTGACCGCATTAAGAGCCGAAGCAAGAATCAGTGCCAGGGGAAGTCTGAATATATTAAACTTCTTTTGCTTGGATACACCCAGGATATAACAGCTTAAGCCTGTGATACTGGCATGGGCGAAGGTCTCTATGACGACAAGCGCGGTCACATTAGAAAGCATGGCACCGCCGGTTGACAGAATACTGTCAATGCTGGTCATGGCGGCAAATCCAAGACCTAAAGCTGAGCCATAGATGATACCGTCAATTTTTTCATCAAATTCATGGCTGGTATAAATACTATACCGAACAGTGAGTAGCTTGGTTGCTTCTTGTATGATCGCCACCAGGATGATTGTTACGACAAAATCTCGCGTTTTAGCTGTAATGCTGGTGTTGGCGGTCGGGAAAACAAGGGCCGTGAGGGGAGCATAAAGAGCCTTCTGCACTAAAGCGCCCAATAAGAGAGTCTTGAATACATAGCTCTTGGGTTCGGGATTTAATCGATCCTGTTGATAGAATATGGTGAGCCAGAGAAATGGCGGAATAATCGCAATAATGATAGATATCAGTGTTAGGGCGCTTTTATTGATATTGGGGTCCAATGTTTTTTCAATAATATATGAAATAAGAACGATTAAAAGAAGACCGACTATAGAAATAAAGGTTGATAGCCACAACCCCATTTTTGTCTTTGTAGTTCGCGTATTCATTTTTTCCCCTCCGCACTTGGATTAGGCTTTACTAAATAATTACAGATCATTTTAGCATATAATGGATGTTTTGTCCATTATGCCTATGCAGCAACAATACAACAAGAAAAGCTTATTAAACCAGTGCCGGAGAAAAGACTAGAAGGGCGGCAGAACATCCACAGCCAGTAGCGTAATATCATCAGCAGGCTGCTCACCGGTATAATGCTTGATGTCACGAATAATGGCTTCGGTAAGATGATCCGCTCCCCATTTATAATTCTTAAGAATAATGCTCTTAAGACCTTGGAGAGAGTATTCTTCATTCCTTGCATTACGGGCGTCCGTTAATCCATCGGTATAGAGAATGAGCTTATCCCCTGGGAATAAGAGAACCTGATGATTGACAAATTTGGGCTTCAAGAGATCGCCAAGCTTGCATATGGCAAAACCGTCATTATCAAGCTCCTGAATTGATCCATCAGGACGTACTCTTAAGGGTATGGTATTCAGGCCGCCCGATGCATAGGATAAAATGCCGGTTTCAATATTGAAAACACCGTATAGCATGACAATATACATATCATCATTGAAATTAGCAGTATTAAAGGAGTCATAAAGCTGCTTCAGTACAAGTGAGGGTATGGCCATCCCTTCCCCTCCCATTTCTTCCATAATGGATTGCATTTTTTGAAAGGCAAAAATAGAAAGCATGGCGGCCGAAACCCCATGGCCGGAAACATCCCCAATGCATAATCCAAAACACTGGTCGTCTATTTTGAAAACATTGTAGAAATCTCCGCTCAATTTTTCCGCAGGAACATAGCCTGAGGAAAAAGCGACGTAATCATTCTTTGGTAAAATCGATGGAAGCATGGATAACTGCATGCCTCGCGCGATTTCTTGATCGGCCATGAGTTTTTCATTGATGCACCTTAATTCGGTGGTACGCTTATCCACTAATTGATCCAGTTCAGCTAAATAGTCATTGAGTTCTTCCTTGGCTTGAGAGAGCAAAACATAGGGCCTATGGATGCTCTTAACGTAAAAAACATAAAATAAAAGGACATAGGACGCAAATTGGTATATATGGCTTAAGATACACCTTAAATCATAGACGCTCACGATATTGATCATTGTCACCTGGCTGAAGAACAGGAGTAAAAAGCTAAATGATAAAACCCTATAAAGGCTGTCATAGGTTTCTTTATACGCGGTCATTGAACGGTAGTATGTATAAATATAGATCAGTGATATGACGGATATCGTTACCATTCCTAAAGGAGTAAGGCCCTGTGAATCAATCAAAATCAGATTATGAAACGGTGCGAAGGAGACAAAGGCAATACTGATCATGACCGCTGCCAGAGTGATCAGTACAAGAAAGCGTTTTTTAATCACTTGATGGGATTTTCCTTTGATTAAGACCAAGGAGCCAAAGCCCACAACATTGAAAATTCTTGAGATAAACCATATAAGCATGGTTTGATTTTCTCCGTTCATGGCATGTTCAAATAAGAAGATACCAGACGAACTGTAAACATGAAGCCAATCTAATAAGCCAACAGTCAAAAAAGTTAAGCCTGCAATGAGCAGCTTATAATCCCCTGCCTGATGATGAGTAAAAAAGGCCACAATAAAAATCGAGGAAGAAATCAATATGGATAAGAAGGTCAGAATATAATGCAAAACATGGTTTACTGTCATCACTTCGGGAACATGGTAAAACCCATTATTCAGCTCAACAAAGATGAAAATAAGGATGAATACAAACAAAAGAAGGAGCCGCTGAAAAGGTGAGCCTTTAAGTTTTATAAAGGATTTCCTGATGTCAGCTTGATTCATCCGCTTAACCTCCGACAGGTTTTATCCAAAAGTGTTTTACATTCTTGTGTTAATCGATCAGCCATTGTCAAGACTTCGCATAATTTATCGAAAGATCGCCTTATAATAATATTCTAACATATAGGAATAATTAAAAACAACTGAGGCTTTTGCCCTAGCATATCCGCCATCCATTTACACGGATAGGATCGCTTTCAGGACCTGCTCTAATTCCTCGGAAGCTACCTTTACAGGGCATTCTTTGCCCGATGTCAAAGGAACTGCTTTTCGGGCCATCTCCCAGCTCAAGCCATAGGATGAAAGAGAAGGGAGCTTTAACCGTTCTTCCATAAGATAAAACTTATGGATGACGGCATCAATCTTCTTGATATCATGGTTAGAATTACATTTTATAAGATCGCCCAGTGTTAATAATTTTCCATAGGCTTCACCATTGATTTCCTTGTTATTCACAATCCGATGAGCCACAGCCTCGAATACTCCGGCATTAAGCTTTCCGCAAACCACGCCATGGGGAATATCAAGCATCCCTCCTATGACACCCGCATATCCATGAACATAACCCAGCCCCGCATTTGCTAGTACGATGCCTGATAAGTAGGCCCCATAGGCCATCTCCCCTCTTAAACCAATATCCTCAGGACTTTCCAGGCACAGGGGCTCCAACGCAAGGAAAGCCTTTTGCAGTCCGGAAAGGGCAAGGGCATCGGTAAAAGGACTGGCTTTGACCGACAAATAGGCTTCCAAGAGCTGGTTAAGCGCATCCATACCACTGGCAGCTGTAATAAGAGGTGGGCAGTTCAGTGTCAATTGGGGATCAAGCAACGCATAATCAGGGACAAAACGGTCATGACGCAGGGATTTTTTAAACCCTGTCTCGCCCACTTTACTTAAAACAGCATTCTTTGTCGCTTCACTGCCCGTTCCGGATGTGGTGGGTACTGCAATGAAGGGGACCTTGCTGCCATCATGTTCCTTTGTACCTACGCCTTCCAAATAATCTGTAACAGGTCCCGGAACCTTCATCATGGCCGATACGGCCTTACCGGCATCGAGTACACTTCCGCCACCAATGGCCAAAATCATTCCGATGTCCTCTTGTCGAGCCATGCATGTAATGTCGTCAATTAACTCGGGCGAAGGTTCATGGGTAACCCGGGCTTCTACGCACGTTACTTTTGCTCTATTCAATCCTTCTTTGAGCTGTTGGTAATAAACGGATTCCAAATAAGAATGACCACCGGTAATTAAAAGAAGACGGGTGCATGTTTCTTGCTTAAGGATGTCAAAAACATACTTCTGGGCCCCGGCTTCATAAAAAGTTTTGGGAATGCGTGATAGTGTAAAGGGCAGCAATTGGCTCATTCCTTTCAACCAGAGAACCTTTTCGTTTGCGGCTTGTTCTGGTATAATGATTTAGACACTGAACTAAAGATACCACATTATGCTTTTTAAAAAAAGACATATCCTGTCCATAAACCATTTGAGGAGATAAATGCCATGCCCTACTATGATTTAAGCTGTAAAAACTGCGGAAATACTTTTAATATCAAGGCCACCATCGCTCAGCGGGAAAACAATGAAATTACATGTCCCCAATGTCATGCTCATGACCTTGAAGCTATTTTTAAGTCGCTCCACTATGTGGTTAAATCCAAGGGTTGTGAAGCCCCTTCCTGTCCTCAAGCCCATCGCTGCGGTTCAGGCTGCTGCCATGGCTAACAGCCTATTTGGATTCCATTTCCTCAATTAGTGGAATATATTCTTCTCTGGCGTGACGGGCTGTTTCACTTCGCTCATAGGCTTCAGATTCACTGTTGATAGCATCAAGTGTGGCATTGAGCATATTTTTTTGAGCATAGGGATAGACGACATTATCTTCCTTGTCAATATGACGGTACATAAGATGGGTATAAGAAATGGCGTTGGCAATCACATCCAACCTGGCCTCTTCTTCTCCGTCTAAAACTTTTTTTACAGCCACCTCGAGCTCTTGCATGTACAGGCGTCCCATATCATGTTCCACGAACATACCATGCTTGACCATTTTCTCAGCAGTCTCACCCAACTCAAGCAGCATACGGTTGAAAAGCATATTTTCTTCCTTGCCATGATGATGCCTGTCTGCGTAAGTGCGGACAAAATCGATGATTCTGTAAAAATCCTTATAATCCACCTGCCCACCATTCAGGATGCGATAACAAAGTTTTCTAATGACAACCAGCATTCTTTTGATATTCTGGTGCTCTTCCACCAAGAGGTCGATACATTTCATAGCCTATCCTTCTTTCTTAATTCTTCTTGCTTAATGTCCCACTCTCGGCCCCGGTGTATGCAAAAATTAAATGTAAAAGTGATGCCCCTGCAAACTACAGGGGCAACATTACGCAGATATTAAAGTATTTTTAGGTAATTCCAATTTTTGAGATATCCCAGTAAAGATACCGAAAGTAAGACCTAAGGCTTATCAATCAGCAAGCCTGTTCTTGATAGCATAAACGGCAGCTTGGGTTCTGTCCTGCACATCAAGCTTGCGGAATATACTGGATATATGGTTTTTAACCGTTTTCTCACTGATAAAGAGCGCACTTGCTATTTCCTTGTTGAGCATGCCCTTGGACAAAAGCTTTAAGACCTCAGTTTCCCGATCAGTCAACAGACTTTGAGGATCGTCATTTCCGCTTTTAATACGTTTGTATTCGTTGACCAGCTCTCTGGCCATACTGGGCTGTATATAGGTTTGACCTTCATAGACACTTCTGACCGCTTCAATCAGCACCTTGGAATCGGCATCCTTAAGGATATAGCCTATGGCCCCCAATTCCAGTGCTTTTAACAGGTACTCCCTATCTTGATGAATCGTAAGCATGACGACTTTGGCAGAGCTATCCAAAATCTTAATTTGCTCCAAAGCTTCAAGACCGTTGAGCACCGGCATATTAATATCCATAAGAACAACATCGGGCTTTACTTCGAGGAACTGATCAACAGCGGATTTCCCATCAGAAAAGCCCGCAGCGACAACGATATCCGGTTCTAGCTCAAGGAGCTGCTTAAGGCCCTCACGGATCATGGAGTGGTCTTCAGCTATCATGACTTTGATCATATCCATTATGTATTATCCCCCTGCAGTTTATATGGCAATTGGACTCTCACTGTGGTTCCGACACCTTTTGCTGAATCAATGTAAAAAGCCCCATCTAAAAGTTCGACGCGCTCTTTCATACCTAAGACACCGAACCCTCCATTTTCATCACGATTAAGCTCATTTAAGGTAGATACCTCAAAGCCATTGCCATTGTCCTTTATTCTCAAAGTCAAGGCTTTGTCGGTGCACTCCAGCTGAATACCGGCAAAGGTAGCATTGGCATGCTTACGAACATTATTAAGGCACTCCTGAACAACGCGAAAAACAGCTAAAATGACATCTCTGTCTTTTACTTTGTATACCTCACCCCATACCTTCAATTCAGTTCTAATTCCATACTGGTGGCTAAAGGATTCTATGTATTTTTCAAGGGTGGGCTTTAGCCCCAAATCATCAATGGACATTGGCCTCAGGTCATAGATGACACTTCTTACATCCTTGAGGCAGGCACGCACAATTTCTTTCAGACTTTTCAGCTCTACAGTAGCCTTAGCAAAATCAACCTCTGCCAATTTTTCGCAAATTTCGGCTTTCAGCACTACATTGCTCATGGCCTGAGCAGGCCCGTCGTGCATATCCCGAGCGATGCGGCGGCGCTCATCCTCTTGGGCTTTTATAATGCGAATAGCAAGAACTCTTTTATTTTCTGTGCTCTCAAAATGGTCGTCAATGCGCTGCAGGTCACCCGACAGATAACTAAATACCGTTCCTACCTGAGCGACTAACCGCTCTGCTTTCCCTACGGTCTCCAGAGCGTTTTTGAGACGTCTTTCCACATCATTACGACGCGCAATGGTTTGGATTTCCCGCTCCCTCGCTACAGCAAGGTGAACCATTTGTTCATTGGCCTCTTGGTAGGCTTTTTTCATTGCCTCCTCGGAGCCTTGACTAAAATCACGATTAATGGCTGCTAATTTCTGACGGCTTTTCGAAACATTGACCTCTAAATGCTCACACTCGGTCATGATGGCCTGAACTTCAAATTTAAGACCCTGTAATTCCTCTCTTAAATTGGCCACTTCTTTTCTGGCATTCTCCGATATTTCAAAGATGGCTCCCCTGCTTTGTTCAATGACATTCAATGTGCTTTTGATAATATCATTAATGCGTTTCACGCCGTTATTTGCCAAAAGTCAACCCCCATCCATACCACATAATTATATATTAAATAAAAATTAACATAAAGTGATAAAATCTCTATCACTTGTCATGTAAAAGCTTGTTCAATTCATTCATAAAGGTATTAATATCCCTAAATTGCCGATATACTGAGGCAAATCGAACGTAGGCCACTTCATCCAATTCTCTTAATTTATCCATGACCAGTTCACCGATAAACTCGCTTGTAACTTCTCTTTCTAGTGAATTACTAATCTGCGCCTCAATTGTATCCAGTACGCTCTCGATCTGATCAATGGAGATGGACCGCTTTTCACAAGCACGAAGAATACCTTTTCTGACTTTTTCGCGATCATAGGGCTGCCTTGTGCCATCCTTCTTCACCACCATGATTGGCAGGCTCTCAACCTTTTCATAGGTTGTATAACGCTTATGGCAGCTTAGGCATTCCCTTCTTCTGCGAATAGTAGCGCCTTCATCGGTGGGTCTTGAGTCTATCACCTTGTCTTCCTCAAAAGAGCAATAAGGACATTTCATAGACTTTATCCTCCGTATCGTTATAATTAATAATATCATACCTCATTATCGACATTTTGTTACATTTACTTTTCTATTTTGTAAGAAAATTATGATCACCCAGAAGCTTTTGAATCGAGCAAACTTATTTGTAATAAAACAATAAAGGTGCATTCCCACCGGAATGCACCACAAGCCTCGGACCCACAAAAAGAGGAGGTAACCCTCCCCTTTCATGAATGAAATATTACATTTTTGTTTAAACATACTTTTGCATATGCTTCAATGCTGATTTCTCCAGCCGTGATACCTGAGCCTGTGAGATACCGATTTCATCGGCCACCTCCATTTGGGTCCGGCCCTGAAAGAATCGAAGATCGACTATTTTTTTCTCCCGCTCGCTGAGCTTACTCATGGCTTCGCTTATTGAAATGCTTTCCAGCCATCTGTCATCACTGTTTTTTTCATCCTTGACTTGATCCATGACATAAATGGCATCTCCGCCATCATGGTAAACTGATTCGAAAAGCGAAATCGGCTCCTGAATGGCATCAAGGGCCATGACCACATCCTCTTTAGAGATACCCAGTTCTTTGGCAATATCGGTTACATTAGGCTCCCGGGATTCTTTACCAATAAGCTTGTCCCTGGCCTGTAGGGCCTTGTAGGCTGTATCCTTCAAAGATCTGCTGACTCGAATGGGATTATTATCCCTTAAATACCTTCTGATCTCCCCGATAATCATGGGCACGGCATAGGTGGAGAACTTTACATTCTGGGTCACATCAAAATTATCAATGGCCTTGATAAGTCCAATACAGCCCACCTGAAAGAGGTCATCTGCGTTCTCTCCTCTGTTTCCAAACCTTTGGATGACACTTAATACCAATCTCAAATTCCCCTGTATGAATTCTTCTCGAGCTCCCTTATCACCACTCTTAATTTTCTTAAAGAGCTCATCCATTTTGCTGCTGGATAGGAGGGGAAGCCGTGATGTATTGACACCGCAAATCTCAACCTTGTTCATCATAATCAACACACCTCTCTTTAACTGTTATCTGTTTCGTACAGATAACATTTTTATCCCGGGTGTTAGGTTTTATTCCGAGTTTGACGATTTAAATATTTTAAAAAAGCCTTGACAAGCGGTTTTCAGCGAATTGAGCGGGGAACAGAACACCAGGTATTATTTGGTATTTTTAAAAAGGATACGATAGTTCCATGTAAACTGGAGGAAACGCATTTGACCTTAACGTCACAAAACTATTTATTTATCTGTTCATAGGAAGCGGCTTTTACTTTTTGCATAATTGATATATCATATTAGTAACAGCATGACAAATAGCCTTCGCTCACAGTTGATACCTATGAAGCAAGGCTGCAAGATATTAATCCTATTATCATGGGATAATTGAAAAAACACGCTGCAGGAGATTTTCATCATGAACGTACTTTATCTTTTAAACTTTGCGGGTAAGGCCGGAACAGAAAGATATGTCCAAACCCTTGTTGAGAAGCTGAACCATTCAAAAATCAATGCTTTCTTTGCTTATAATCAGGATGGTTTGTTAAGAGAGACCCTTGAGTCAAAGCATATTAAAACCTTCCAGATTGCAATGAAACACCCCTTCGATATAGCTGCGGCCTACAGGCTAAGCCAAATTTGCAAAGAAAACCGGATCGACCTTATCCATACTCACTATCTCAGGGAAAACTACATCGCACTCTTGTCCAGACTGTTTAATCCGAAAATAAAGGTTGTTTATACCAATCATTTTATTTTGAAGAACAACGGCCTTGTAAGGTTTTGTAACCGAATAATGACCCGGTTGCAGTATCGCATCATAGCTGTTTGTAATAAGGGCAAGGACATGCTCATTGAAAATGGGAACAAGGCTTCGATTATCAAGGTAATCTTTAACGCCGTTGATCCTGAATACTGGAAAAAGAGCGAGCCTTCTTCCCTTAGGCAGGAGTTGTCCATCAGCGACCAAGACTTTGTCATTTTGTGCGCTTCCCGTTTTGCCCATGACAAGGGACATGCCTACCTTGTAAAGACCATTCATGCCTTAAAGAGCATGACTGCTTTGCCCTTTAAATGCGTGCTGGCCGGGGACGGCCCCTTGCTGGAAGAAACCAAAAATCAGGTCAAGGCTTTAAATTTGGAGTCGGATATTCTTTTTACGGGATTCAGAGCAGACATTAAAAACCTATTCAACGGCAGTGATCTTTATTTTAATGCCTCTGAGCACGAGGCCTTGAGCTTCCTGATTATAGAAGCATTAGCCAGCGGACTGCCCGTTGTTGCAACTGATATGGGTGGAAACAGGGATATTGTCAATGACGAAACCCAATGCGGTGTATTGGTTGAGTATAACAATGCTGAAAGCTCTGCAGTTAAGATCAAGCATGTAATGGAAGATAAGGAGCTTTTGGAAAACTTGAAGAAAAACGCCTTTAAGGCCGTTGAAAACAGGTTTAATATCAACAAAGCAGCATTGGATACCTATGAGGTTTATGAATCGACTAAAGGGGTGGGCTAAGCCTGCCCTTTAATCTTCTTAACAAGGTTCTCCCCCAATAGGGCCTTAATCCTCTTTTTCACCTCAGCCTTAAGACCAGTATTTCTCATATACCGATAAACCAGCCTGTCAAAGGGGATGTTTTTCTGAAAATCTCGAAAAAATCGTGCCCGGTTCGGAGGAAGCCGAGCTGAGGAACCCAATTTGGGATTGCAGCTTGCCGCTTCTTCCAAGGTTTTTTTATGAATGTACATCCTTGGGGATATTTCTTCCATCAACGCTTCACCTTTCCCGGAACTGGCCAATACCAAAGAAACCCCCTTATCCAAAGCCCCCTCAATACCCTCCAGCTTTTCGATACCCCAAAAATCAGCCAGGGTTATATCCGCCTTGGTATTGGAGTACCGGAACCTGCAATCAAAACAGGAAGGCCTTGCAAAAAGGCTTCGTCCAAAGCCTATATAATAGGCATCCTCCTTTAGGGGACGGCTGTCACTGGAGCCATCCTCAAAGCCTATACGCATCTTACAATTAAACCAGTCACTTTCTTGCTTATCCCTGAAAGACACCGATTTTATTTTTTTACCATGCTCTTGCTGCCTGTAGCTCAAATAGCTGCGCCATACCTTGGGCGAGGGCACGCCATAGCAGACAAAGCTGCAGGTAATTAAACGGTCATATGTCTTTTTCAGATAACCCTGCAACCCGGCTATCTGGCAAGGCGCTCCCACGAAAAGAACGATTCTGCCGGCCTTTAAAAAGGCTTCCGCTTCTTGATAGCTCTGCCCCGTATCGCTTTGTACATATTTGGACCTGCGAAGGTCATCGATCCGGCCATAATCCTCAATCGGGGTATGATGAACCCGAAGCTCCTCGTCAAAAGCAGCCCCGAATACGACACCCCCTTCATCCAAAACTGCTTTTGACAAAAGAGAAAACACACCTCCGGAGGAACTCCTTTGCCTGACCTCATCATCCAGGCTCCAGCAGGCATAAACACCGGGTTCATCCAGCTTTTCAAAATAGGGATCACTCAGTAAGGGGCAAGCTTTTTCACAGCGTCCGCAATGGGTACAGAGGGTATCATCTATCACCGGTCTTAAAAAGCCTTCATTATCTTCTTTCATCGCAATGGAATTAAATGAGCAAATGTTTTCACATGCACGGCAGCCTGTACAAAGCCTTTTGTCGCAGAGCATCCCATCCCCTCCATTCATGTATTCCCTATTGCACTCATTTCAGAGTTCTATAGCGTACATTCTTTTCTGGGAACCCGTTTATTATTCTTAAAAAAAAACTCGGGGTATCATTCCCCGAGTCCCAGTTACTTTATTAAGCTATTGATTAGTTGTTGTGAAAACAGGTGTAATTAAATGCGGTTTAAATCAAACATAGCGGTCCACACCAGCTTTCTAACCTATTAGTTTTTTGATACGTTCCTCTCCCAGAACACTCTTGATGATCTTTTTAAGCTCCGCTTTCAGACCTGTATTGCGCATATAACGATGGATGAGCTTTTCAAAGGAGGCCTCCGAAGCGAAATCTTGAAAAAACGACGCCCGTAAAGGAGGCAGTTTTGCGGATGAAATAAGCTTTGGATTGTTTTGAGCGGCTTCGTCAAAGGTTCTTTTTTGGACAAACATACCTTCGGCAATTTTTTCCATCCACGCCTCACCCTTCTCAGTATTGGT
This sequence comes from Bacillota bacterium, assembly GCA_023410885.1. Lineage (GTDB taxonomy): Bacteria > Bacillota > Clostridia > DSM-8532 > DSM-8532 > DTU059. The sequence continues at coordinate 5,097 of JAEYPI010000275.1, read as the reverse complement.
CAGAACCAACGAAACGCCCTTATCATCTGAAGCGTCCAGCCCTTGAAGCTTGTCAGCACCCCAAAAATCAGCCAGAGTTATATCACTTTTTGTGTTCTGATAGCGGAACCGGCAATCAAAGCAAGATGGCCTGCTGAAAAGATTCCTGCCAAATCCGATAAAATAAGCATCCTGATTGGCCAGTTTTCTATAGCTTGAACCGTCTTCATAGTCCATGCGCATGGTATAATTGCGCCAACCGCTATGCTCTTTATCACGGAATGATATGGTTTTTATCTTTTTATCGGCTTTTCTGTAATCTAAATAGCTTTTCCATACCTTTGGAGAGGGTACCCCATAGCAAACAAAGTTACAGGTCGTTAAGCTGATATAAGACTTTTTCAGATAACTGTGCAATCCGGCCACCTGACAGGGGGTTCCCACATAGAGGACCTCTCTTCCGGCCTTTAAAAAGGCCTCAGCCTCCTTATAACTTTTTGCGGTATCACTCTGGACATATTTTGATCTTCGAAGCCGATCAATCTCGTTATAATGTTCTATGTAGGTATGGTGGACCCGAAAGTGATCATCAAAGGCCGCACCAAACACCACCCCGCCCTTTTCAATCACCCCTTGAGCCAGAAGGGAAAATACGCCTCCGGATGAGCTTTTACCGCGAATCTCCTCATCATGACTCCAGCAAGCGTAGACACCCGGATCTTTTAGCTTTGAAAAAACGGGATCATTCAGTACCGGGCAGGCTTTCTCACACAAACCGCATTGGGTACAGGTTTTGGGATCTATTTCCGGATACAAAAAGCCTTCAGAATCCTCTCTCATAGCAATGGAATGAAAATTGCATCTGCTCTCACAGGCGCGGCAGCCCGTACATTGTGTCTTGTCACATAACATAATCGATCCCCCCGAAAAAAAGTAAGAAAATCCTCAAGTGTCGGCCAAGGCCTTCCGTAGGTAATCAATGGACTTTGTTTTCTCTAAATCAAGAAGCTTGCTCACCTTTTCGTAGTCAACGCCCCCTTCGTTCAGGCTGGTCACTGGCATGGCGCTCTTTTCTTTGTTTATAGAGTGCGGTCCAGAGGATCGCACAACATGCCTCGACCCGTGAATAGTTACCATGCGATCTTTTATATCCAATAAATCCATAATGCTGTATAGTCTGGAATTGACGGTCTTTTGCTCCGAGCCCGCTGTAAAGCTGTAAAAATTCTTCTTGAAATTAACCGAGAATACGGTGCCATGAAAGGAATTGGTACAGACAAAGGCCGCATCCTTAAAATAGCCGAGGAACTCGCAGGGACCGGCATCGTAGACAGTTTTGGCATAACTGGGGATGCCTTTTCTGGACCCGGCCAAATAGACCACTTCCAGCTTCAATTTATCAGAAAGCGCTTTTATATAGGGCTCAAAGGGGGTTGCATCCGAAACAAAATAGCAAAGAAGGTAGGGCTTGCTTCTGTTTGGAGAAACAGCAATTTCCGACCACTCCCCGCCTGAGAGCAAAAGTGTCGGGTCAAGCACAGTTACCGCATCACGCCCGGTCAGCTCGCGGATAATAGCTTCGCCCTGGCGCTCTCGCGCCGAAAGATAGTCCATCTTCTCAAGATAAGCCTTAAGGCTCTCTTTTTCTGAATCAGGTATGGACGAAATACCAAAGCTTGGTGCATAGGCAATCTTTTTTCCGTTCTTTGCAAATCCCAAAAAGAAAGCGGGATCAAAGGTTTTTTCTTTATAAATCAGCGGATTCCAAATCTGGTCACTCCCGCAAAGATAGGCGGAATATTGGGGTGGATCAGAAAAAAGCTCTTGATGGGCTTTATAAAATCGGCCTCCCAGCTTGAGTCCATGATGAGCAAATTGTTGAAACCGTTGAGCTCTCTTTTTAAAGGCCGGAAGATGAATCAAGGTGTGCAGATTGGAGAGCTGGGCGTAGGGCGAAAGTCCTCTTTTGAACAGCTTGTTGCCCAGTAGGGTATCATCCCTGACATAATGGATGATCTCACAAGGGGTGCCCAGTCCCTCCACGGTCTTCATTAGTGCGTAGGCTTGAAGCTGAGCACCATAATGATGGGCATAATGGAAGGTTATCAATCCTGCTTTTATCTCAGACATAGCATCCTCCGTAGCTTTTACGCTTTTTTCAACAACAGCTTAAGTCTTTGTAAAATATCTCGGGTTGTTGATGTCTCCATAAGGATATTACCAACGGCAAAAACGATAAAGGCCCATAATGCCACAGGAATTGCCCATAAAACCCATTCCATAAAGCTTGCAGCCTGAATATCAATTAAGAAAATAAAAGGAGCAACGGACAGTGCAAACAAGAACAACATGCGCACCACTCGAACTACTGTCATGCGTACGGGAAGACCTGTCACTGTTTTTGGGATAAATCGAATCAAGTCTATATCTCGGTATAGGTTGGAAAGTACCGAACCTATGAGAACACCTGCCATGCCGAAAAACGGAGCCAGAGCAACCGAAGCGACAATGTTGATAATGGCCTGGGTCAGGGTCTGAATCTTTGTTTCTTTATATAAGCCTGCCGAAATAACCAGCATACCCTGTGGGGTCTTGATATTGTATAGAATGCCGATAGCCACAAATAAGGCTGCGATTTCAGGCCTTATATAATTGGCATCGGTAAAGGTCGCCGTATAGATTTTGATAAAAGGCATAATCAGAATGGCCATACATGCATATCCCCACCCTAAAAGCCCATAATAGAGAAATTCATATTGCTTATAGGCTTTTTGCATGGTCGCTTTTTCATTCCGTACCAGCATATCACCAAAAGAAGCACTGAGTCCATTATTAAAGGTTGATAAAAGTGCAAGAACGCTGGCAAATACCATATTAAATATAGTATAAACGCTTACTTCCTTAAACCCGCAAAAGAAGGTGGTGACCAAAATAGGGGTACCGGTGGTGACAACACCTAAAATTTGAAGAATGAGAGAATCCCACCGCTTATCCAGCGCTTCATTGAGTGGCTTCACTTTTAGATTTATATAGTCATACCGCTTTTTACAGTAGAGGGTATAGAGTACTGACCTTAGCACAAAGCTCAGCAGGGCGACGAGCTGTACCAGCACAATATCAATGGCCAGAAGCGCCATAATCAGAATAACAGCCGAATTGGCTGCCACCGCAATGGCATTAATAATTGAAATAACATAGCTTTTTTGGTCTGCTGTTAAAAGCACACGGTATTTCCCTATGGCAAAGAATTCAAAAGAGCCGGATGCCCCGATTATCACCACAAGAAGCGCTATGGTTAAGGGGTCAATACCTTGGCCTGAAGTAAATAGCGGATAAATAAAGGTGGAGACCAAAACCAGCGCTGAAAAAATAAAACCAGAGATATTATAAAATCGGTTTGCCGCTGAAAGAATGCCGTTTATGGTGCCATTTTCCTTGTTTGCCAGAGGCTTATAAAGCGCATACACCGCTGCCCCTGCCAACCCGGCCTCAACGATATTAAAATACCCGACAAACTGTCTGATGGAAGACACAAGACCATTAACCGATGATCCGTAAACATTGATAAGAACTCTGGGTAAAATAAGATTCACAACCAGGTTCACAACCTGGAGCAGCATGGCAAAGACCGTATTATATATTGAAACCTTGATCCTCACTTTATGACCTCCGATGACTGGCTGTTCTTTGCTATCGAAAGAGCGGCCAGCACCAAACCGACAACCATCCAGAAAACAAGCATCACTCTAGGATAGAACCAAATGTATTCAGCAAGAGCGGTTACTAATACCCCTGCCAGAGAAGCTACGCCTGCGGCCAGAAAATAGGACATTTCCTTATCAGCCTTGAGGGCACGTACTTTAACAAAGCAATCCTTGAAAAGCTTTCCGATGAAAAGAATAAAAGCTGTTAATGCAATTAACCCCATCTCCACCCATATCTGAAGGTACAGGTTATGAGCGTGTATGGGTACCTTTGTGGAATAAATGGGATAGTTTTGAGTGATTTGACTCACCACGTTATTTCCCAGCCCTACACCGTAAAAATTAAAGTCCTTGATGACCGGCCACATGGTTTTAAAGATATCGAACCGATAGCTGGTAGACGTATCCTGCGGCATGAAAATCGTCGATAATCGGGTAAGAATAGAGCTTGGCATAAAGGGAAGCGCCATCAAGCCCAAAACAATAAACAAAGGGATGAGCTTTTTATTTGTTAGAAATAAAAAGACGATAGCAGCAACTGCAAGCCCTATCCAACTTGAGCGCGAGAAGGTTAGCAGCAATGAAATCAGCGGCGGAAGGGCTGCAAGGGCAAAAATAATTTTCTTTTTTACGCCCTTGGCGCTTAAGAAAACCGCCACATAAAAGGGCAGCATCATGGCTAATACTTGAGCGAAATTATTGGGATTTTCAAAGGTTGAGTAAATTCTCCCGGGGACGCCCTCATTAAGGGTATAATCGATTTGCGCTGCAATAACGGGCACGCCTTTAATCCCTTGATATAACCCATATAAACCACTTAAGCTTACACCCACCAAAACCAGCTCTGTGAAGGTGGATAATTGATCCCGGGTTTTGATGGTACTTACCATCAAGATGACGAAAATGAAACAGGTCATATAGAATACAAGAAAACGTAAGCTTAACGTGGGTTCAGCAGAGAAAATCAGCCCTAATATGACCATCAGAATGAAAGTGAAGAAAAAAACGCTGAAGGCCTTGACCTTGAATCGTGTTTCCTCTTCCTTCATTGTTTTTAATAAAAACAGGAAGAAGCAGAGAACGGCCGCATAAAGAGAATACATGTTATCCCATTTTATAAAGCTTGTCTCATGGGGTATTACAAACACGGCAACCATGAAGAGGGCGATGATGAATGAGACATTCTGAGCGATAAACATCATAAGCCTAAATAAAAGACTATTGGAAAACATAGACTCAAATCTTTTATAAAACCTTTTTAAGAGCATGGGAATGAAATTGACAACTTTGTCCAGCACCCCATATAACAAGCTTTCTTCATGGTAACGACGGGAGCTGGATTTCGTCAGAAAGCCAAAAAGGTAACTGCTGTCATAAGCTCTTTTAAAGCCTCTGCAGATAGCCAGTATGGCTC
>JAEYPI010000261.1 GCA_023410885.1 Bacillota bacterium | reverse complement strand
TTCGTCAATGAGCAATAATGAGGAGGTATATAAAATATGAAACAAACAGTAAAACGAATCGGTAGCCTGCTTCTGGTGCTATGTATGTTGTTTACCATGATGCCGGCCATAGCGTTTGCCGAACCCGAGGATTCCGGCCCGCCTTTGGGGGCTGGAGGAACAATTACCGCCTTTGATGAAATGGCTGATAATATTCGCTGGCAAAACACCATGGAGCCGTTATTTCCTGAAATTGTGAGCGGCACAGTGGAGGGAATTACTGTCCAAATTCCTGTGGCATGGCAGACCGATGAGAATTACGACAAAGAATCACCCAATAAAGGACTGTATGTGTTCACTGCCGTTTCAGACGAGGACTTTCTCTTGGCAAGCGGCGTGGAAACGCCTCGCATTACGGTGTATATTCCCGAAACGGCGGGTGGTGGAATGGCAGCGCGCACGGCGGGCAGTGGCACAGATTTAAGCCCACTGGAAATTACCACTGCGGCGCAGCTTGCGGAGATCGCCGTACTGGTTAACGCCGGACGGTTGGAAAGCTTCTTGCTTAATAATGCAAACGCCACAGTCAACTTGATTCTAATAAATGACCTTGATCTGTCTGCTTACGTGCACGCGGATGACGGTAAGGGCTGGATGCCCATCGGCAAGGTAGGTAATCCATTCAAGGGTAACTTTAATGGCAACCGAAAGGTGATTACTGGACTGTATATCAACCGGCCGGATGCTGATGACATCGGCCTGTTTGGTAGAATGAACAGTGGCACAGTAAAAGATCTGGAAATTGTGGATGCGGTGATTACCGGAGCAACTTATGTCGGCGGCGTGGCAGGCTGTGTCATTAACGGCGCAGTGCAAGGCTGCTCTGTTTCCGGTACAATAATCGGTGCTGGGGCTGTTGGTGGCGTGACAGGAGTTTTAGACGGCAACGCAATGGCGGAGGCCTGTTATGTCAGTGGTACTGTGAAAGGCAACATAACTAATATTGGCGGTATTGTGGGTTGGGTTAATAACGGTACGGTGCAAAACTGCTACGCAACCGGAGCAGTAAACGGTCAGGATGGAGTCGGTGGCGTGGCGGGTAATGTTATGCCTGGCAGTACGGTCAAAAACTGTGCTGCGCTGAATCCCTCAATCAGTGGCGAAGAGGATGTCGGGCGCGTGGCGGGTTATAATGATGGCGGTCAGCTTTCCGATAACGACGCATTTAGCGGCATGACGGTGACGGTAAACGGCAGCGACAAACTCATTACAGACAACACAACCGGTACGGACGGCGCAACCAAAACCGCTGCCCAAATCAAAACGGCAAGTTTCTTCCAAACGCTGTTTAACGACGACACCACATGGATATACGCAACCGGAAAGCTGCCCGGCTTTGACGCGGCAATGGAGATGCCCGCCCATATCGTAGATATTCCCCACGGTCAGCCTTTCCCCGGTGAGGGCTCAAGCATCAAACCTTATGAAATCAGCACGCCCGAACAGCTTGCAAAGCTTGCGGAATTGGTGAATGATACCGCAACCCATACAGCCTACGGCGGCATAGGCGTGAACTACAAGTTGATGAACAACCTTGACCTTTCTGATTACGGGGTAAGCTTTAATGGCGGCAAGGGATGGATACCGATTGGAACTTCCGAATTTAACTTCAAAGGTTATTTTAACGGTAACGACAAAATCATTACCGGCTTGTATATCAGAAACACGTCGACTGCCGGTCAGAGTGTCGGTCTGTTTGGCTATGTCTGGGCCGACCCGGCAAAACCCGGCAGCGGCATAATAGAAAGGCTTGGTATTGTGGCTGCGGATATCACCGGCTTCATTTCTGTTGGCGGTGTGGCGGGGACCATAGACTATGGTACGGTGAGACGATGCTTTGTCACCGGACGCGTCACCGCTAACCACTCTGTCGGCGGTATTGCGGGAAGCTTATCCGGCACCATCGGAAAAGTAGAAGACTGTTATGTGGCGGCTTCTGTCACAGGCACGGCCTCGACCAGCTATGTTGGCGGAGTAGTGGGAAGACCAGGGGCCAGTAATAATCCTACTGTTTCAAGATGCTATGCTTTGGGTCAGGGCCGCGGCCCAGACAAGGTGGGGGGGGTGGTTGGTTATGCTCCCTACGGTACGGTTCAAAATTGCGCCGCACTGAATCCCTCGGTTAGCGGTACGAGCAATGTAGGTCGTGTTGTCGGCTCGATAGAAGCTACTGCTACGCTGTCCGGAAACTATGCCTTTTCCGGAATGACGGGCAGCACCTTCACGAAAAAAACTGCTACTGGTCTGGACGGCGCAGATAAAACCGCAGCCGAACTGAAAACATCGAACGGTTACCCGAGCGGACTCACAAGCGGACTATGGAACTACACCGCAGGCAAGCTGCCCATCCTTTACGGCTTTGCGGCAGGTGTGCAGGATGCAGCCCTGCCCGGACACATTAATGGTACCGGTGCACTTTTCGCAGGTGGTGATGGTACTACTGCGGAGAAGGCATACGAAATCTCAACGCCTGCCCAGCTCGCCAAGCTCGCGGAGTTGGTAAATGAGGGAAATACAGACTACAATAACAAGCACTACAAGCTGATGAACGATCTTGATCTATCCATCTACGGAAAGAATTATGACAGCGGCAAGGGTTGGATACCCATCGGTAATCAGGTTGTCATGCCCTTCCAAGGCAGCTTTGACGGTGATGGCCATATCATTCGTGGGCTGTATATCAACCGCCCCACAGCCAATCTTCAAGGATTGTTTGGTTATACCAGTGGGGGAACACTGAAGAACCTTGGTGTTGTAAACGCAAACATTACCGCTGCTAGTGCTGTAGGCGGTGTGGTAGGTATGTTGAAAAAGACCGGTGTGGTGGAGAACTGCTACACTACCGGCAGTATCAGCGGAACAGGTGATATTGGCGGTGTTGGCGGTATTGTCGGAACTGTCGAAGGCCCGTTGAAAAACTGCTATTCTGCAAGTAGGGTTCATGGAACCCAACAAAATATCGGCGGCGTGGCGGGTGTAGTGAAGGGTGTTGTGGAAAACTGCTACAGCACCGGTACAATCACCGGCACCGGAAATGTCGGCGGTGTGGCGGGCAGTGTGGATACTACCGGCACAGTACGAAACTGCGTTGCTATAAACCCCGCCGTAAACGGCACAAGCAATGTGGGCCGTGTCGTTGGTTCGAGCAATGGTTTCCTTAGTAAAAACTACGCTTTTAACGGCATGGCTATAGCCGGTGGCAATGCCAACGGTAAAACCCAAGACGGTCTTGACGGTGCAGATTTCTTGATCGACGAGGTGAGCCAGCCCACCTTCTGGACAAACGGGCTTCATTGGGACACCACTGGTGGCACCTCATGGGATGACACCAGCATCTGGGCAATAACAGACAACAAGCTACCCATCCTCAGGGGCTTCACTGACGGTACCCAATCCGGTGACGGCGGGTTGTACCTCACCGGGCGTGACCTTGCAAACGCAAGCGTGACACTGTCTCCAATATCTTTCACATACGATGGCACAAAAAAAACGCCCACTGCCACCGTTACCTTTGACGGTCAGACGCTGGCAGAGGATGTAGACTATACTTTTAGCATCTCAAGCAGTGATGGCGAAGGCACAAGCGCCGGCACAAACGCCGGAGAGGTTACACTGACGTTTAGCGGCAAGGGAAATTTCAAGGGCACCACGACCAAGAGCTATACGATTGCAAAGCTGCAGGCTCCTGAAATCACATGGCCGACGTCGACAGCCGTTACCTACGGCGCGAAGCTTTCGGACTCTGCGCTTTCGGGCGGCTCAACATCCATTGGCACCTTTGCGTGGGGAGACGGCGACATAATTCCTACTGTAAACAACAGCGGCTATGCTGTTACATTTACCCCCAATGATACGAAAAACTATAGTTGGACAGCCGCATCACTCACACGGGATATGCCCATCACCGTCAACAAGGCTGTGCCATCCTTCAGCACGTGGCCCATAGCGGCGCCCATCACCTATGGCGCGAAACTTTCAACTTCCACGCTTTCGGGCGGTTCCACCGAGTACGGTTCATTTGCGTGGACAGACGGCGATACGATTCCTGTCGTAACAAATAGCGGGTACAGCGTTACCTTTACCCCAGCCGATACAATTAACTATGATTGGACGGGTGTTCCACGCACAAAGACTGTAAGCATTCCGGTGAGCAAGGCGTCCACCGCAGGCGTACCGCAGACCTATGAAGTATTGGAAAACAACGCGAGGAGTTACAGCTTTGACTTGACAAGGCTCCTGCCGAATGTAAGCCCGCTCACGCTTGATAGCGTGACCTATGAAATTGTTTCCGTTACGAACGCAGACGGCGTACTGGTGACAGAGCCGAGCGGTACAGTCTCATCCCCGCTGACGCTGGATGTTGCAAGCGTGGACTCTGGTAAAACCGCAACCATTAACATTACGGTTCACAGCGGTAACTATAACGATTTTAATGCTGCAATCACCGTGAACAGCACAGAAAAAATCCTCGTAACGATCACAGCCAGTGCGGGGGCCAACGGCACAATTTCACCATCCGGCGCAGTTACGGTTATAGAGGGAGAAAGCAAAGCTTTCACGATTACGGCAGACACAGGATATAAAATTTCGTCTGTCATAGTGGACGGTGTGAATAAGGGAGCAATCAGCACTTATATGTTCAGCAATGTGACGGGCGATCATACCATCAGAGCGGTCTTTACCAGAAGCAGTAACGACAATGACGATGATGGCGGCAACTACTCACCTCCTGCAACCCCAACACCCAATATCACCACCGATAAAAAGCCCGATCAGCCTACCATGGCATCCATGAACCAAACCGCCACGATAGATGAGAACGGCGTTGCGACTACTTCCAACACTGAGTCACAGGTTAAGGCGCTGATTGATGCAGCGAAAAAGGAAGCAGCAAGTAACGGTAAAACAGCGGATGGCATCGGTGTTTCGCTTAATATCGGGTTTGGTCCCGACGAAAAAAGCACCAGTGCGACGAGCATCACTATGTTACTGGATGAAAAAGTATTGGCACTGTTGGAAAAGGAAGGCGTGAAACGCCTTGATGTGAACACCCCGCTTGTCAGCTTTTCCTTTGACCAAGCAGCGCTTCAGGAGATGAAAGCCCAGGCTTCGGGAATCGTCACCCTTACGGCCAATCCTGTTACCAAGCTGTCAGACGCAGCCAAAGCACTGATTGGCAAACGGCCTGTTTACGACCTGACTATAAGCTGTCAGAAAAACGGCAAGATTGTGTATATCATGAACTTCGGTAAGGGTGTGGTTACACTGGGTATCCCATATAAGCCCGCATCAGATGAAAGCGTTCCCAACCTGATCGGCGTGTATGTGGACAAAAATGGAAAGCCTAAGTTCCTTAATGATTCCGGCTACGACAACGGCAAGGTGATTTTTGAAAGGAGCAGCCTGTCAACATACGGTATAGGTTACATCCCTCTTGCTCCGTCCTTTGCCGACACAGCAAATCATTGGGCCAAGAATAGCATTGATTTTGTCGCCAGCCGCGACCTTATCAGTGGTACAAGCGAAGCCACCTTTGCTCCCAATACCCCCATAACCCGTGCGGACTTCCTCATGGCGTTAGGCAAGCTCTCCGGCGCAGACATGAGCGGTTATAAAAGCTCTAGCTTCACCGATGTCAAGAGCAGCGACCCCGCTATGGCACACATTGAATGGGCGATGGACAACAAGATAGTATTTGGCTATGGTAACGGGAAATTTGGCCCAAACGACCCGATAACCCGCGAGCAAATAGCGGTGATGGTGGTAAATTACGCAAGGACCACTCAATACACTCTACCAGTGCTCCTGCAGCGTATTTTATTTGTTGATTATGAAAAAATCAGCCCATGGGCAAGAGATGCGGTAAGAGTCATCCAAACTGCAGCTATTATGATTGGCAAGGGCAACGATATCTTCGACCCACAGGGCAGTGCTACTCGTGCGGAGGCATCCATCATCCTGCAGAGCTTTGTGTATCATGTCATCGACGAGGGTACGGTGCGCGGCTGGGTACAGGACGATAACGGCCAGTGGCAGTATATTGACACAAACGGTAATGCTGTCTCAGGCTGGCTTACTGTGGAAAATGTCAAGTATTACTTTACCTCAGACGGTATCATGGTATCTGGCAAATGGCTCCAAATTGACGGCAAGTGGTTTTACTTCTACTCTGACGGCAAGATGGCCGTGAATACTACCCTTGACGGCTATTTGATAGGCGCTGACGGCGCAAGAAAAGAAGACTAATAAACGGATAAAAAAACATGACCACCGGCCGGTGGTCATGTTTTTTCTGTCCCTTAAACCTTAACAACCCAGTTAAAGGGATCCGGTTTTCTTGTATATTGAATGCCGGTCAGTTCATCGTATAATTTCTGAGAAATCTCACCGATATGTCCTTCACTAAGTATAATTTTCTTGTCATTCCAGCAAAGCTCACCGATAGGGGAGATGACGGCTGCTGTTCCGGTACCAAAGGCTTCCTTCAAAAGTCCTTTTTCACTGGCTTCATAAATCTCTTGAATGGAAACTCTTCTCTCGGAAACATTGAGGCCCCAGGAACGTAAAAGCTCAATACATGATTTTCTTGTGATACCGGGCAAAATGCTGCCGTTGAGAGCAGGGGTTACAATCTCATCACCCAGAACAAAGAAAACGTTCATGGTTCCCACTTCCTCAACATACTTTCTTTCGATACCATCCAACCAGAGAACCTGTGAATAGCCCTTTTCCTTTGCTACCATCTGGGCCTTCAAGCTTGCGGCATAGTTAGCGCTTGCTTTAGATTGGCCGATTCCGCCTGCTACAGCGCGGACATAATGGGATTCAACATAAATTTTAACCGGGTTGAGACCTTCCTTGTAATAGGCGCCAACAGGTCCTGTTATGATAATAAATTGATATGTAAAAGAAGGGCGAACACCCAGATTCGGGTCGGTGGCAATAATAAAGGGTCGGACATACAAAGATGTGTTCGGAGCTTCAGGTATCCAATCCCTATCAATGTCTACCAGCTTTTTCATGGCTTCGATGGCAAAACTCTCATCAATCCTCGGAATACAAAGCCCGTCACAGGAGTTGTTAAGTCGCTGCATATTTTGATCAGGTCTAAAAAGGACTGCTTTTCCTTCATCGGTTTTATAGGCTTTTAAACCTTCAAAAATGCTCTGACCATAATGAAATACCATAATAGAAGGTTCGTAAGCAATAGTGGAGTAGGGAACAATCCTGGCATCATGCCAGCCCTTTCCTTCTGTATAGTCCATAATAAACATATGGTCTGAAAAATATTTACCAAAGCCTAATTCATCAGAGGAAGGCTTGGCTTTAGGGCTTTTGGTTAGTTCAACTCTTATTTCCATTCGTAACACTCTCCTTTGATAAAATAGTTTACACTACCGGGTGCAAAAAATCCATTATTTTTCAATAAGATAATATTTTCTTAAAGTAAATGGAAAACGTGGCAAACACTACGGTGTTAAGTGGCATATGTTAAATTAGAAGCGAAGAAAAGAGTTGCGGGTCGCTCATAGCATGTTACTTCGTAAAAAACAGTATGGAGTGTGACAGTCATGTATATTCATGTAGTTAAACAAGGCGAAAGCGTTTATTCAATCGCAAGACAATACGGCGTTGATTGGCAAAAGATAGTTTCCGATAATGAACTAGAAACTCCCAATCAGCTTGTGGTTGGACAGACTCTTGTTATTCTGGAAGGTAGTCGGCAGCATGTAGTTAGGCCTGGTGAATCACTGTATTTAATTGGCCTTCAATATCAGGTGCCTGTCAGTGAGATTATCCGAGCCAATCCACAAATTACAAATCCTGCACAACTCACAGTGGGGCAGACAATAACAATTCCGGAGAGAGAAATAAATTTCGGCCCTATTCAAGTGAATGGCTACGCTTTTCCTAATATTAACCGGGAAACCCTTAGAAAAACCTTACCCTATTTGACCTATCTCAGCATTTTCAGTTATCAAGTTAATGCTGATGGAAGCCTTGATACCATAGAAGATACCGAACTCATTCAAGCCGCCAGGGCTGCAAGAGTGGCTCCTTTAATGGTTATCACCAATATTGGGGAAAGCGGCGGTTTTGACAGTGATCTGGCCAGTACCATACTCAATAGCGAGTCCATTCAAGATACGCTAATAAATAACGTTATCCAAGTCATGCAACAAAAAAACTATAGTGGTTTGGATATTGACTTTGAATATGTTTATCCCCGTGACCGAGAAAACTATAATAATTTTCTAAGAAAAGTCGTTTCAAGGCTTCGTCCACTTGGATTTACCGTGACTACAGCTCTAGCGCCTAAAACTTCAGCAACTCAGCAGGGAAGACTCTATGAGGCCCATGATTACCCTGTTCACGGTGCACTGGCGGATCATGTTATTTTGATGACCTACGAATGGGGTTATACGTATAGCCCACCTCAGGCTGTTGCACCCATCAATGAAATTCGTAAAGTTTTAAATTATGCAGTGACCGCAATCCCACGGCAAAAGATCTTTATGGGCATACCGAATTATGGTTACAATTGGACGCTTCCTTTCCAGGAAGGAACAGCGGCTCAGACAATTTCCAATGTGGGAGCGGTTAATCTGGCCCGTCGTGTAGGCGCAGCAATTCAATTTGACCCTGTAGCTCAAGCACCATTTTTCAGATATTATGATGAAAACGGGAGGCAACATGAGGTTTGGTTTGAAGATGCACGAAGCATATTAGCCAAGCTGACGCTGGCAAATGAATTCAGACTTGGTGGAGTAAGCTAATGGACAATTAATCAGTTTTTCTCGCAAAATTGGTTAGTTTTAAATTCTGTTTATGACATTGTGAAGATTCTGTGATCCTGAACTGGATATAGGAATCAGTGTTTAAGACCAATCCCGTGTCTATGGTGAATCAGCAGTGAAAACCACTGCTGATTTATATTGCGTATCTTTTTTTAGGACACTGCTTTTAAGGTCATCAATTTGCTTTTGAAGATCATCAATCCTTTGAGGCATCTGTGAATCAGACTGCTCGGCTTCAAGAATAGCCTTTTGGCCTGCTATGGTGACAATGATCTGACCAATGGTCATTAAGAAATTCCCAAGGGTATTTTGCTCGTCAACACTCAAATCATCTGCAGCTAAAAAACCGATTAATACAGCAATGGCTGTAAACTGTTCTGGGGTTAAAGATAACAAAATTGATGAAAATTTATCCGAACAGCATTTTTCTTTTTGATTCTGTTGATTCATAATAATTTGCACTCTCCAAATAACTAGGGTTGTCACTCTTATTATATGTACTTTATAGGTTGGACTGTGATAAGACTCCAAACATTGACAGTCACAACATCCTCTATCATATGGAATTGGTTGTATGACAATAACTTTTGTATTTTGAATTATTCTCATCACTATTGGTGTAGCATAATAGAGAGCTCTTAGGCCCTGGAAGTCCATGCAAAAATCGAAAAAGACACTTGTTTTATTTAGCACTTTGTTGGAATAATATAATTAGCGATTTCAGATGTCAACTGATTTCTATTGCCAAGCGGACAGGGAAGAGGGCAGAGATGAATAAATTGATTGCTTTAGAAGTAAACTTTGATATTAATGGGAGCAAAAATACCCTATACCCAGTTATACTAGGGGATGAAAATGAAGTGGTTTTAGTTGATTGCGGCTACCCTGATTTTTTTCACCTCATAAAGAAAGCCGCTAAATCCAATGGTATTGACATGAATAAGCTAACGAAAATCATTATCACTCATCATGATTTTGATCACATGGGTTCATTAGCAGCATTTAAAAGGGCGTATCCAAGGATTCAAGTTCTTTCGTCCATCGATGATGAACCTTACATAAGTGGAAAAAACAAATCCTTAAGACTGCAGCAAGCGGAAAAGCTATATGACCAACTTCAGGAAAACGAAAAAGAAGGAGCACGGGCATTTCATAGGTTGCTGGAGTCCATAGAGAGTGCAGAGGTTGATAGGTGTCTCCATGATAAAGATTCATTCCCATGGTGCGGAGGCGTTGAAATTATTGCAACACCCGGTCATATGCCGGGACATATTTCCCTTTACATAAAAGGCTGTAAAACATTGATTTCAGGAGACGCATTAGTCATAGAAAATAATGAACTGGCAATTGCAAATCCCATGTTTACTTTAGACATTGTTGAGGCAAAAAAATCGATAAACAAGCTGCTCACTTACGAAATAGATCGAATTATCTGCTATCATGGAGGAGTTTACACCAAAAGCGATATCCAAGAAGCTCTAAAAAAGTTAAGTGCAATTTAATATATATTTTTTCATTTCGATTTCCATTTGTGACTTAAAACGACTTTATTCTCTTGCTCATTAACGGCTTCTCTATGTTTGGGAGTCATTCTTTGTGGGTATGGAAATATTCCTGTTGATCTTATTAGAATCAATTGATAATTCGGGATGCTTAATTTTTTTATTCCAAAATCCAAGTTGAACAAAACATAAAGGGAGTCTTTGAGTTCCGATTTTTAACACTGTGTAAACACCGCATTCGATAAGTCCAAGTCTTTTTTGGTTTATTCTTGATGGTTTATTATCCTCGCCGGTATCAGTATAAATATCGATTTTGTCATCTATTCTCCAAATCATTTGAACAGCAAACATAGTCAGGTTATTCTGCAATCCATGGCCCCGATACTCATTTTTTACTGCCGCATAGTGAAGCCAGGCTGAATTCTTAGGTGTTTTAGGAATATGACTGAGACTTTTTCCATTTAAAGCAATAAAGCTTCGTGCGGCAATCTTTTGATTTTCATTATCAAAGATAACAATTCCTAGATGGCCTTTTTTTATCAGCTCTATTAAAGATTTTCTATCTTTCCTTAACCATTCATCATTATCAATATCTTCTATAGAAAGAAACCTTATTATATAATTGGGATTAGCAATCTCCGTAATCTTAATGTTTGAAGGTATTTTATAGACTAATTGCTTTGTAAAGTAAATGACCGCCATTTAATCAACCTCATAAAACCAATTTTATCCGCTTAAACCATGAATTCAAGGTAAGGATGCCCTTCTATTATCATATTCCAATAGTTATTTTTTGATTGTATATGTTACAGTATATGTCAATGGTTATTAGGTTGTAGGCTTCCAAGATACTGTTTGTTGAATTTTACATGGTATAATACAACACACCCATAATCCTGTGAACTGGAATCCGTGGGGAGTGGGGAGAGGAGCCTTTAAAGCTGATAAACGCGAAGATTAGCTCATTTTTCTCAGTATAGGCTACAGCACCTGTCCTGGTGACAAAATGGTTACTGTAACTAAACTTATAAATATATATATTTTTATGCGAAGTGCCCTACGTGGATTAATCCAATAGGACACTTCACATAATCTTTTGTCATTTACTGATTATCTCTGCATATACCAATGTTTGGTTTAGTAATTGATAGGCAACTTCTCCGAAGGTTACCGGTCCTGCAAACGGCGGTGTTGCTTTACCGTCAAGCTCACCATAAGAGTAATTAAGAATACAGTTGCAAGAAAAAATGGGTTCAACATCCTTAAACCCTTGTAAGTGTTCTTTGAAGCTTGCTGCATAATTACTGACAGAACGTGCAAAGCGATATTCCTTTCCTGCAAATACAGGAGCATAAAAATCTACTGTCTTGTTTTCTTCAGAAACAGATTTAATGGACACATTTACCAATACACTGTTGTAATCTGCGACTAGTGGCAATTGTGTATCAATTTTATTTTCGGCTATATAATCTGATAATACCACTTCTTTTCCATTGACCAAGCATTTCGTTACTGATAAAGCGTCTTCCATAAATTCGATTTTTGTATCATTCTCATCAATATTAAAAATATTCACTATGCCAAGGGAAGCCATCTTATCATCGGGCAAGCAAATATGTAATACAACCGCTTTGTCGCCATATGATACACCAGTAACGCCATCATAAACCTTCGCAGTTGCACTGGTTGAGAGATCAAAACCTGAGATCCAGCCAACTGTTGGATTCATAAATAAATCACTCGAATTGGGTGCTTCTTTAGCATAGAATACAGCAACATCGCTTGCAAAAGGCATAATTAAAAGTGACATTCCGTTAGGATAGGCATCCTTTGTTATGTCGAATATATTATCTCTGTCGTACACTACAGTTTTATAATCAACTGCACATGCGATTTCATTGACAAACAATTTATCCTTGCAAGTGATACCGCCCTGCTCTGTAATAAAATAGGGGGTAGTTCCTGCAATCCACTTGCCTTTTGGTAATTGTTTTAACAAAGACTCATCAGCTGCAATATGCAAAATCCTACCTTCGTCTACTAATTTTTTTGCTTCATCAAGATTAACAAACATGCTTTTTACCTCCTAAAGTTTCTTAAATGCTTCAAGATCTTTTGCCATAATTAAAGAGTACTTTTCAAAAAACGCTTTCATTTCTTGCAAACAGTTGCCAAGTTCTTCAGGTGTCGGATTAACCGAATACTTTCTTTGTAATCTGGAAATTAACAAATTCAGCCCCAGATTAGTTGACTCATACTTCGCTTCCTTCTTTATTAATTTCTCAAGCTTTAAATCCAGCTCCATACTATGATATCCTCTCTCATTTACTTAACAGATGATTTCGAACTTGTAACAAAATCCTACTACCAAAACCCTTTAATCTATGTAACAACTTTCTAATCCGTAATCTTGCCTATCAAGCTGAGCGCTAATGCTTGTACGATACGCGTTTATTTACTTCGCCGTTTTATTGATAAAATCAATTTCATACTGTTGTTCACCGAATTTTCTTTCATTGTCAATAATAGTACCCTCTGTGAGGATAATACGCAGAATGATTGAGTTCGGATTGTCTTCGTCGCCAACATCATCGAACCAGTCGAATACTTTTTTAAATTTCGCTCTGATTTTCGCATTCTTCTCGTCCTTGACCCAACCGAGATTTTCAGCTGTGCCCTGGAAAGCATACCAATCTAGCCCACAAACGGAAACCTCGTTGTTCTTCTCAATTTGCAGCATTTTATTTTTTCTTGCGTCCGTAGAAACATAAAATATGCCGTCTTCATAATAAGCGCAAACCATACGGACTGCTGGACGGGATTACCGGCAGCGTTCGGGGAGAGTGCTATTGTGGCAAGTCCAATAACTACTTCCTTATCATTTCCGCAACGTCCCTCCAAAAGCTTCATCGCGTTTTCGTACTTGCTCATTTAAATCTCCTTTTAAAATTTATTTATTTATGTAATTATATACCACTTAGAACGTAGCTGTACATACAGGATCATACGTCAGCTTTTTGATAGTACTATGTTACCTTCTTCATCAAGCAAATCCATCTTTCCATGTACTTTTAGAATTAAAAGTTAATGGTGCTAATAACCCTTCTGTTCAACATTTAGACCTCCAAAGTGTCTTGACTGCGAGGGGCATTAACAGTTTCAGGACAGCAACATCACCTGGGGTTCCCATGCCAAGGAAGCAGTGGACTCAGGAATCATAGGATTGTTATAAAATCCGGAACATACCAGTTGGATACGTCAACAACTGTAGATACGACTAACGGCAGCAACAGGAAAGCCTATTATTATTCTACCGTTAACGGGACAGCCTCCGATCGAATCAGACCAGGTATCTCCATAAAATTCGCAAAAGCAGTTAGGAGAGATAGTTGCAGCGGCTCTAGAAAATTTATGAGATACATCATTACTATTCATAAGATCTTCACCTATGGCTTAGTTTTTAACTAATTACATCACAATATCGACGACATCATCTGAAAATCTTCGATAACGCCACCGCTGACCGGAGCCAGGCCCGAGTGTAAAAAACACGACCTCATGACTGATCCCACCCCAAAACGCAGCCTCAATTTATCAATGGTATCATCAAGTTTCTTTTTCTTGTCGTCATATTTCTCAAACATCGTAAGCTGCAGGAAATCACATGGAACCAATTCCGACACCCGGATTCCCATACCCCTGAGAGGTCTACCAGACCAGATTTCATCCATCAGCTCGCAAGCTCTCTCGAAAATGTGCATGGTATTATCCGTTGCAGCTCCATATTTTCTCTGGTGCCCCTGTCCATTGAGATCGGCACCTCGAAGATAAACAGAAACGAGCTTTGCACAAAAGCCGGCCTGCCTAAGTCTCATACCTACCATCTCACAAAGGGAGAGTAGTACTTTCTGGGCCTCATCCTTATCATCAATATCAAACGGAATAGTCATGGAATTACCAATCCCTTTAATAGGAGGTCGAGCATCCGGAGCAACAATGGAGTCCTCAATTCCGTTTGCGTAATCTTGAATGAGTTTGCCCCAGCTCTTTAAATGATATTGAAGGAGTTGAGGATCAGCCTGAGCAAGCTGTCCTATTCTCAGAATATTTAAACGGTGCAGCTTTGGAGCAGTCGCTCTTCCAACCATAAATAAGTCTTCCACCGGTAAAGGCCACATTTTATCTTTCATTTCAGCTTCAGAAAGAATGGTGTGTACCATGTCAGGCTTTTTCAGATCTCCGGCCATCTTGGCAAGAAGCTTATTGTAGGCAACCCCAACATTTACCGTAAACCCGAGCTCGTTTTTTACACGATCCTTAAGCTTATAGGCAGCCTCTATCGGATCTCCATGAATTTGTTCCATTCCTGTGTAGTCCAAAAAAGCTTCGTCGATGCTGTAGACTTGAATTCTTGGTGAAAAACTGTAGAGAATCTCCATCATAGCGTTGTGACATTGCATATACAAATAATAGTTGGGTGGAACAATTGTTATATTGGGGCACTTTTGTCGGACTGAAAAAAGTGTTTCTCCAGTATGGATGCCATATTTCTTCGCTGGAATACTTTTAGCCAAAACAATACCGTGGCGGGATGCCTCATCGCCACCGACGATTGATGGAATGGTCCGTAGATCTACTGGAGCGCCGTGCTGCAAACGAGATACGGCCTCCCAGCTTAGATAGGCACTATTGGCGTCTATGTGCATGATGACTCGGTCCAATTGTAACACCTCCAGAATCTAATAATATACCAGAACATATGTTCGTGTAAACTGTTAATAATTGTCATTAAGTAAAGTGAAAAATTAACTTATAGTTTGCAAGACTAATTCCATTTAAATGATATAATATGTGAAAAGCATTTATATTAAGCTAGTGAGTAACATAGCGAATTTAAGAAAGTGCTTGTACTTATGAAAATCGCATGATAAACAATGTTGGGATTGAAATGGCGAGTGTAATTCCGAACTTCCACAGCAAATACGATATATTTCATTTGGTATCTTGTATTGCACCAAGACGACTGCTTATTCGCGAAGCATGCTTTCTATTGATTTTCGAGAATTTGGGTATACTAAATCAAATTAAGTTTGAAAAGAGTGATGCCTGTGCCTACTACTGATAAAGTAGCCAATAGACTAATAAAAGAGAAGTCTCCATATCTATTGCAACATGCGCATAACCCTGTTAATTGGTATCCCTGGGGAGAAGAAGCATTTAAAGCTGCTAAACACGAAGATAAGCCCATATTTCTTTCTATTGGCTATAGCACCTGCCATTGGTGCCATGTCATGGAACGGGAAAGCTTTGAGGATAATGATGTTGCAGGGCTGCTCAACAACTCCTTTGTAGCAATTAAGGTTGATAGGGAGGAGCGACCTGACATTGACCATATTTATATGGATGTTTGCCAAGCACTGACGGGGCAAGGGGGGTGGCCCCTTACCATCATCATGACGCCCGATCAAAAGCCTTTTTTTGCCGGAACTTATTTTCCTAAAAATGATCGCATGGGAATGCAAGGACTCATCAGCATACTCGAAGCGGTTAGAGATACCTGGAAAACAAAAAAAGAGGCTCTTTTAGATTCAAGTCAACAAATTGTAAATCATATTTCAAGAGATCGCGTTTCAAGTGGTAAGGAAATACCAGAAGACGTTTTTGATACAGCCTTTTCCTATTATAAGCAGCATTTTGACACCCTATATGGTGGTTTTGGCCTAGCACCGAAATTTCCAACACCTCACAATCTTATGTTTCTTTTACGATATTGGAAAAAAACAAAGGAACCCCTTGCTCTTGAAATGGTCGAAAAGACGCTGGATTCGATGTATAAAGGCGGTATCTATGATCATATAGGCTTTGGTTTCTGCCGTTATTCCACCGACAGGAAATGGTTGGTCCCGCATTTTGAAAAAATGCTATATGACAATGCCCTTTTAGCCATCACTTATCTTGAGGCCTATCAAGCAACGCAAAAAACGAAATATGCATTGATTGCTCAAAGTATCTTAACTTATATATTGAGGGATATGACATCGTCCGAGGGTGGCTTTTATTGTGCTGAAGATGCTGATTCTGAAGGGGTAGAGGGGAAGTTCTATCTATGGAATTTGGATGAGGTGACAGAAATATTAGGGGAGGTGGAGGGGAGAGCTCTGGCTCTTTTCTATGACATCACCAACAAAGGTAATTTTGAGGGAAAAAGCATTCCAAACCTTATCAACAACAATCTGCCCTACGAAAGCATCAGTGAAATTGAAGCCTCAAGGGATAAGCTATTTAAACACCGCGAAAAACGTGTGCACCCCTATAAGGATGATAAGATTTTGACCTCCTGGAATGGGCTTATGATTGGGGCAATGGCCATGGCTGGCCGTTTACTCAAATTAGAACCCTTTACAAATGCGGCAAAAAAGGCGACAGCTTTTATTACCGACAGGCTCATACATGAGGATGGAAGACTTCTCGCTCGTTACAGAGATGGAGAGGCCAATTTTCCAGCCTATGCCGATGACTATGCCTTTTTGACCTTGGGACTTATTGAGCTATACGAGACAACCTACGAATCAGAGTACCTTAAAAAGGCACTGGAGCTGACAGATGATCTGCTCTCCTTGTTCTGGGATGAGAAATATGGCGGACTATACGTTTATGGAAAGGACAGTGAGGTGCTCATAACCCGACCCAAAGAAATCTATGATGGTGCAACACCTTCGAGTAATTCAGTGACTGCCCTAAATTTAATGAGATTGAGCCGACTGACAGGCCGTCAGGACCTTGAAGAAAAGGCTGATCAAATATTGAAGACTTTTTCAGACGCTATTAGAAGCTATCCTCTTGGCTATGCATACGCTTTGATAGCCTTGATGTATGGTAAGTCAAGGTCCCAGGAGGTTGTTATTGTATCGGATACCCTGGATGAAGCAAAGCCCTTTATTGATAAACTTTATGAAGGTTTCAGGCCCTTTACAAACACTTTGCTTTATCATCCGGGTGATCAGAAGCTGCAGGACGTGGCACCCTTTATAAAATCGTATACGGCAGTAAACGGGAAGACCTCAGTCTACGTTTGCGAGAACTTCGCCTGTCAGACACCTGTAACGGATTTAGAAGCCTTTAGCAATATGCTGAAGTAGACCATTGGTACCTTCATCCATACTGGGCCTTACGCGGCTTTAACATTTGAACCAGACAAAAAGGGATTTGCAAGACTGCAAATCCCTCACTGTTCTAAAATGAAATTATATTTGTGTATTAGGCGCTTGTTGAGCCTTTCCGAAGAGCTCGGAGAACTTCTTGCTCATGCCCTGAAGCTTACCATAGAGGTCATAACTGGGCTGAGCGCCATAAGCCACTTTGAGATAGCTGGTCATCATGTAAATCATAATGATGGAGTCCAGTATGGACCATTTTAAGATAAGCACAAAAACATAGGTTAGAGCCAATGCAATGGGAGTCGCAAGGCCACTTTCTTCAATGCTATCAATACCATCGAAAATACCGGCAAACATGCCATTAAAGATTAAAAAAGCAATAAGGAAGAAAATAATTAAGAAGACCAGAATCTTTGCACCGGTTTTTAAGATTGTCTTCCAGTTCTGAGCGTAGAGAACCACACCATCGGCCGCGCTCTTCCACACATTTTGACCTTCATTCAAGAAGATAAAAGCCATAATGCACTCATCAACATAATTGAGAATGATATCAACAAAGAGATTGATAACATTGGTGAGGCCCTTAATACCGGGGATGAAGCTCAGAAGTTCACCGATACCACCAAAGGCGCGTTGAATCTGTTTGACGGTTCCGCTCACTAATCTATCCAAAGCAAAAAGTACATTGGAGGCCACAAAGAACTTCTTTACCTTTGCAACACCATAGCTGTACATATTAAAGCCTTCAGGCACACCGCCTTTTACTGCCATATCGGCGATAACCGCTACATGGCCAGCCTTGATCATGTAATTGATGTAATCCCTTGCTAATGTGTAGACGTACCATCCGCCTCCTCCAAAAATCGCAAATGTTACGAAGGCAAAAAATCCTTTGGGTTCAATAGCGCCAATGATGAAAACTACGATTGCAGTATAGAGACAGATGCCAAGAAAGAAAACAAAGTATGCTAAGAGGCGTATGAGCATGAATGGGATTGTCTTTGCAATGATAGCAGACGGTTTCATTCCAGATCCTCCTTTAATACATTTATTTGGAAATAATATATCATAATATGGAATTAGAAACAATAACATGCAAAGCTATTTCCTTGAGTTATAAAAGCGTTGCGGAATAAATCCTATTAGTGTAAGCTAAAGAAAAAAAGCGCATTGAAGAATCATTGGAGGATAGGAATGGGTAAACTTTTAAAGCCTGATGCTTATGTGAATTCTATTTTTACCATCACACCTGAAAGGCTTATCAACCACGGCATATATGGACTTATTATTGATATAGACAACACACTGGTTGCAACCTACACGAAGGAAGCCGATCAAAAAGTCATTTCCTATATAAAAAATCTCAATGCAAAAGGCATTAAGACCGTCATTGTCTCAAATGCTCGAAAAGAACGTGTTGAACTGTTTTGCAAGCCTCTTGGCATTGAATTTGTGTATAAGGCTTTAAAGCCTTTTGGACGGGGTTTTGATTTGGCCATAGAAAAAATGAAGCTTCCTAATGAAAAGATCGCAATAGTAGGGGACCAGCTTTTTACTGATGTTCTGGGCGGAAATTTAAAAGGTCTTCACGCTATTTTAATAAAACCGATCGACAAAAATGAGCCGTTTTTAATTAAGGTCAAACGCATTTTAGAAAAGCCTTTTGTTTCCGATAATTCCTTTTCAGATAAATATTAGAAAAGCTTAGTGTATTTTATATGAAGCTATGTTAAAATTTAAGAAGTAACATTACAGGAGGGCTATTTATGCACCTGATGAAAAACTATATGGAAGAGATCGTCCTGAGCGCGTTGGATGATATTCTAAAGGACATCAATATGTGCCATTGTGACCGCTGTAAGATGGATATTGCTGCTAAAGCGCTTAACGACCTACCGGCACAATACATAGTCACACCAAAGGGCGAAATTTATTCTAAAATAAATAATTTAAAAGCCCAGTTTGAAGTAGATGTTATTTCTGCCATTACCAAAGCTGCTATTATCGTAAAAAGAAATCCCAGTCATCCTAGGGATGATTAACTGGATGTATGGATATAATTTAATAAAAATAACCTAATAATAAGCAGAGGTTATTAAAAAAGATATTAAAACAACACTTGTCAACAAAAATACCCCGTGCTATAATATTACGGGTATTTTAATACACACGCCGTCGGATTTGTAAAGGATGTGCTCGTCAAGTTTGTCGGGTACTTTGCAAAGAAGAAGACGACGGAGGAAAAAACAAGGAGGATTTTTTTATGTCAGTCATTTCTATGAAACAACTGCTTGAAGCAGGCGTGCACTTTGGTCACCAGACCAGAAGATGGAACCCCAAGATGGCGGAATACATCTTCACAGAAAGAAACGGAATCTATATCATTGACCTTCAAAAAACGGTTAAGAAAATCGATGAAGCTTATTTCTTTATCAGGGACCTGGTAATGGAAGGCGGAAACATTCTTTTCGTCGGTACTAAAAAGCAAGCTCAGGACGCTATTAAAGAAGAAGCTGAACGTTGTGGACAATACTTTGTAAACAACAGATGGCTCGGTGGTATGCTTACCAACTTTAAGACCATCCGTAAGGGTATTGATCGTCTGCAGGAACTCAAGAAAATGGAAGCAGACGGAACCTTCGAAGTTCTTCCCAAGAAAGAGGTTATTAAGCTTAATCTCGAAATGGAGAAGCTTGAAAAGAACCTTGGTGGTATCACCGAAATGAAGAAGCTCCCTGTTGCTTTGTTCATTGTTGACCCCAAGAAGGAAAGAAATGCCATCCTCGAAGCCAGAAAGCTTGGTCTTCCCATTGTGGCTATTGTTGATACTAACTGTGATCCTGATGAAGTGGATTATGTTATTCCCGGTAATGACGATGCAATTAGAGCTGTTAAGCTGATTAGCGCTAAAATTGCAGATGCCATCATCGAAGCTAAACAAGGCGAAATGGGTTCTGCTGCTGTTTCTCCAGCTAACGAAGAAGCTGAGAGCGTAGAAATGGTAGAAAAGGTTGAAGAGGATATCGAAGTAGAAAACGCATAAAGCAAAATATAGGAGGATGGTAAGTTTATGGAAATTACCGCCAGCATAGTAAAAGATTTACGCGAACGTACCGGTGCCGGTATGATGGATTGTAAAAAAGCACTTGTTGAAACTAATGGTGATATGGATAAGGCCATTGAATATCTCCGTGAAAAAGGTCTTGCTAAAGCTGCTAAGAAGGCCGGCAGACTTGCTTCCGAAGGAATTGTTGAAGCGTATATTCACGGCGGTGGACGTATTGGTGTCCTTGTTGAAGTAAATATTGAAACAGACTTTGCTGCTAAGAACGAAGAATTCCGTACCTTTGTAAAAGATATTGCAATGCAGATTGCAGCCATGAGTCCTCTTTATGTAAAGAGAGATGAGGTTCCTGCTGATTTCATTGAAAAGGAAAAGGAAATTCTCAAGGCTCAGGCTATAAACGAAGGTAAGCCCGCACAAATCGCTGAGAAGATGGTCAACGGTAGAATTGATAAATACTACGGTGAGATCTGCCTCCTTGAACAGCCTTTCATTAAGGATAGTGAAAAGACTGTTGAGCAGGTCTTGAATGAGAAAATTTCGACCATCGGTGAGAATATCAACATTAGAAGATTTGTTCGTTTTGAAAAAGGCGAAGGCTTGGAGAAAAAAGAAGAGAATTTTGCCGAAGAAGTAATGAAGCAAATTAAGTAGTCTTTTAGTGGGTATATTGATCACAAATCATTATACCCCTTTTTTAACGCATAAATTTCTTTGGAGGCATTATGGGATTAAAGTATAAGCGGATTATGTTAAAGATAAGTGGGGAAGCATTATCCGGTGATAAGGGTCTTGGTATTGATCAAGCTATCCTTTCTGAAATTAGCGAGAAAATAAAAACAGCTTGGGATATGGGTGTTGAAATTGGTATTGTTGTAGGGGGCGGAAATTTCTGGCGCGGACGCAGCAGTACTGGTATGGACAGAACCACAGCAGATCACATGGGGATGCTGGCCACAGTTATGAACGCTTTGGCGCTGCAGGATGCTTTAGAAAATCAAGGTGTTCCTACACGAGTTCAAACAGCGCTCGATATGCCAAGAATAGCAGAATCCTATATCCGTAGGCGTGCTGTAAGACATTTTGAAAAGAATCGTGTTGTCATTTTTGCTTGTGGTACAGGTAATCCCTATTTTTCAACCGATACAGCCGCCGTACTGAGAGCTGCTGAAATCGAAGCAGAAGTGATACTGTTGGCTAAAAATGTTGATGCTGTATATGACAGTGATCCAAAAATTAACCACGACGCTGTTCGTTATGATAAAATAAGTTATATGGAAGTTCTGCAGCGTCAGTTAGGTGTAATGGACTCTACAGCAACATCCCTTTGTATGGACAATAATATTCCCTTACTGGTTTTCAGTATTAAGCAGCCTGAAAACATCCTCAAGGTTTTAAATGGCGAGAATGTTGGTACATTTGTTGCGAGGGAGGTTTAACAATATGAGTATGGATTATAGTCAATTCAAATCAAAAATGGACAAAACCCTTAATGTATTGAGGGAAGAACTGGGTTCTATCCGTGCAGGCCGTGCAAATCCAAAGGTGCTGGATAAGCTGACCATTGATTACTATGGCAGCCCTACCAGTATTAATCAGCTTGCCAACATAAATGTTCCGGAGGCACGGCAAATCGTCATCCAGCCCTGGGACGCAAAGACATTGAATCTTATCGTTAAAGCTATTCAAACCTCTGATTTAGGTCTTAATCCTAACAATGACGGCAAAGTAATTCGTCTTGTATTCCCACCTTTAACCGAAGAAAGAAGAGTGGATCTCACCAAGGAAGTTAAAAAGCTGGGTGAGCGTGATAAGGTGGCCATTAGACAGATTCGCCGTGATGCCATAGAATATTTTAAGAAGGTTGAGAAAGCAAAAGAAATAACCGAGGATGATCTTAAGACGGCCGAAAAAGATATTCAGAAGTTTACAGATGAGTATATTGAAAAGGTCGATAAGATTGTTGAGGGTAAGATAACAGAGATTATGGAAGTATAAAGGGATTCTTATTCATTATACGGAAATTGAAATGTATGATGGGGACTAAGTATAATGCGCTTATGCTTAGTCTTTTCTCATATGAAGCGTAAAGCTCAGCCCTTTTGCAAAAAGAAAATACTTTGTACGAAAATCAAACTCAATGACAACAAGTCATTATGATGTAAAGATGTTATTAATTCAGTAACGGAGTGATATCAAATGTGTGGTCGATTCTATGTACCAGAAAAGGATATCGATGATTTTGCCGGATTAGTCAATCAGATTGAAAAAGAATTACTTAAAAAAGCGGGTGAGATCTTCCCGGGTGATTATGCACCAGTGATCACGCCCATTCAAAATACCGGTACAATATCAGAGCATGAAGAGGAGGCTTGGAATACCCATGCAATAAAATGGGGATTTCCTATGCAAAATGGGAAACCCCTCATTAATGCCCGAAGTGAAACCGTACATGAGAAGCCTTTATTCAAGCTGCCCTTTGCCACAAGACGGTGCCTGATTCCTGCAAGAGGCTTTTTTGAGTGGAAGGCTCCAGAAAAGGGACAGAAGCGCATCAAGCACTATATTCAATTCTATGATGCACGATTAATGTATTTTGCCGGTCTTTACTGGTTTTTTAAAGATAAAAACGGAATAAACAATCCCTATTTTACCATTCTCACAACAGCAGCCAATCCTGAAATCCAAGAGCTCCATGATCGAATGCCAGTTATTATCGATAAGGAAAACAGTAGGGACTGGTTATATTTAAACAATGATCCCAATCGCTTGAGAGCCCTCATGGTGCCTTTTGAGCAAGGCCAGTTAAGCATTAAAGCGGTTGACTGAAGCTTACCCCTAGAGGGTAAAAAATCGAACGGGTAGGGGGAGATTCATGGCTACATTATTTTTAGTGATCATTTATTTAGCGTTTATAAGCTTGGGTTTGCCTGATTCATTATTGGGCGTAGCTTGGCCGCTTATGCGTATAGAATTAGGGAAGGGTCTTGAAGCTGCAGGGATGGTTTCAATGGTCATATCAGGAGGAACCATCCTATCCAGTCTTGCCAGCGGTTATGTACTCAAACGAATGAACACCGGCATGGTGACGTTTATTAGCTGTTTTATGACCGCCTGTGCCCTTTTAGGCTTTTCATTATCGCCCTCTTTATTTTGGATCATCCTTTCTGCAATCCCTCTCGGTTTGGGGGCCGGCTCCATTGATGCCGGTTTAAATCACTATGTGGCAACCCATTACAAAGCCCATCATATGAGCTGGCTCCATTGCTTCTGGGGCATAGGTGCCACCCTTAGCCCTCTTTTAATGTCTCATCTTATCAAGACGCAAGGCGAATGGCGGAAAGGTTATCAAACCGTCTCAATCATCCAATTTGTACTGGTATTGGTTCTGTTTGTTACATTACCCCTATGGAAACGGGACGCCGATCAAGAAAAAAATGCGCTTAAGGCAGACCATGAGGTGGAGCCCCGTTCTATACCCACTCAAACTGATAAAAAATTCAGCTTCCTTAGCATCAAAGGGGTTCCTTTAGCGCTACTCTCCTTTTTATTCTATTGTGGTGTAGAATCCACCATGGGTCTGTGGGGCAGCAGCTTTTTAATGAGCATAAAGGGCTTATCTGCGGCAACAGCTGCCCAATGGGTTTCCCTTTATTATGGCGGTATTACTGCCGGTCGGCTCATTACAGGCTTTGTCACCATGAGGGTGAGCAATCCTGTATTAATCCGTATTGGTCAATTAATGACCCTTGCGGGCGCTCTCTTGATTGTACTGCCCTTGCCAGCCTTTTTCTCCTTAATCGGTTTTATTTTAGTAGGCCTAGGATGTGCTCCCATCTTTCCATGTATGCTGCACGAAACCCCTGTTCGCTTTGGGAAAGAGCATTCACAGACCATTATGGGCTTACAGATGGCCCTTGCCTATACGGGTTCATCCCTGTTGCCACCCTTATTAGGTTGGATTGCTTCCGCCACAACCATAGGCATATTACCGTTTTTCGTCATTGCTTACATTGTTATCATGTATGGCTGTTCGGAAAAGATCAATACCATTACCAGGGAGAAAACCACCTTCTTAACTGATTGAAATTTTACAAAGAAACAGATTATATTTACATAAGTTTTCTAATGCAGCTTTTATAATGAAAGCACAGTCCCGTAAAGAAGAGCATGGATAGGACTGTGGAAGGAATTATGCCATATGAATGCATTAGAAAGAGTTTCCCTTGCTTTAAACCATCAAGAAGCCGATCGTGTGCCTGTTTATCCTATTTTAAGCGGTGTGACACGAAACATAATGGGGTCTTCCTATGAAAAATGGGCAACGGATGCAGAGACTTGTGTTAAAGCGCTTCTTGATTCTGTTGATCTCTATGGACTCGATTGTCTCGTTACCCTGATTGATCTTTCTATTGAATGTGATGCATGGGGGCCTAAGCTTGTTTATCCCGAAAATCAAGCCATTCATCCCGATTTTAAAGAACCTCTCATTAAAGATATCAGTGAATATGAAAAGATTAAAAAAGTGGATTATCGGCAATCCAAGCGTATGATGATGCATATTGAGGTATGCCGTGAGCTTGTTAAAAGAAAAGGCCACGAGCTGCCCATTGTCGCCTTTGTATTTGGGCCGTTGGGTGTATTATCCATGCTCCGAAATCAACAGGATATGTACATGGATATTTATGACGATAGGGACGCAGTGAAAAATGCGGCAAAAGAGGTTAATGAAACCCTAAAGGAATACTGTGAAGCTCTTATGGATACCGGTGTCCATGGTATCATGCTCGATACACTCTTCGCCTCAGGCTCCATCATGTCCAAGGCCATGTGGATGGACATGGAGGGAGACCTTGTCAGGGAATTAGCCGATGTTATCCATAATCGGGGATGTATGGTCATGGTGCATAATTGCGGTGAACGGATCTATTTTGATGCCCAAATCGAGACCATGCGCCCACAGGCCATTTCATTTCTCTATCCGCCAGATGATTGTAAAGATTTTAAGGAATGCAAGGATAAGTATGGTGGCAAGCTGACCTTAATTGGTTGTGTCCCTCCGCCAATGGTCATTACCGCTACCGATGAAGAATGGGAGCAGGTCATCAAGGACCAAATCGATATAATGGCACCGGGTGGGGGATACATATTGGCTACCGGTTGTGAATACCCTGCGAATGCGACCTTTGAGCGTGCAGCTAAAATGGTAGAATTAGCCCATACCTATGGCACCTATCCCATAAAGAAACCCCTTTAGTCGGCACGTGCTCCTTTTCTATTCACTTTTTATAATGGAAGAATCATAGGAAGGCACAACGCGCTTGCCCGGAGGTACCACCAGGAAACGATCATCCCATCGGCCATTGAGGAAATCCTCCAAAAGGCTTTTATCGCCTTGAATTTCATCGTAATGCCAATTTAGAAAGGCCGCGCTAGCCTGAGTTCCCTTTTTATAGGCTGAATGATCAAATTCGGGCCAGTCAATAAAGGTACACCACTGATACTGGGTCAGCCAGTTTTGCTCCATTTCCATCAGATAATCTGCATTTTCTTGGCCATAGTGTGCCAGATAAAGGTTTCGGGTATTTTCATAGCGCCTTTTGCCAGGCATGGGGGTATGCTCGATCCAGCCACTGCTGAACCAATAAACCCCTTTATGGGTATTAAAATAGTGCTGATAACGTTCTTTTGATCCTAATAGCAGTGTAATGCAGTCATGAGCCTTTGGAATAATGAGGGGGAAGCGCTTGGAGGAAAGGCCTGCAATACCATTACAGCATAGACCATAGGCAAGAAGAATGGCATCAAAATCTTCCTCGTAATAAGTATCGCATGAGTGAATATCGTTTCCTTCATCGATTAAGTCAATTTCATTTTGCAGGGATTTCCGTAAACGCTCAGGATCGTTATGGAGTCCCTGTTTTAATGTGGTGATATCCAGTTGGCTTTCCGAAAAAGCTGAAATCAGGCCTAATTCACGGGATAACACCTTACAGCCTATGACCTTTAATCTCATGGGCACCGCCCTCCGACGCTGATATAAATCCATCTTAACTGAATTTAATAGACTTGCCCATAGTTTCATGGAAAGATTCAGATATTAATGGTAATTGTACAAAAATTCGTAAAAAAGTACAAAGTTAAATAATTTCAGTATTGAATAGGAACGTTTTGGCTGTTAAGGTTAAACTAGAGTATACTAAAGGAGATTTTCATGGGAGAGTTTAAGTGCAATCTTTTACTTAAAAGGGGAGACCTTCATCAACATATATCTGCCGATCCGGGAATGAACTTACACACCGCACTATTAGAGCATGGTATCCTCCATGACGCCCCCTGTTGTGGCAAGGGTACCTGCGGTAAATGCAAGGTTCGCTTATGGGGCCAAGTTTCCCAACCCACTCACATCGAAAGAGAAAAGCTTTCCGAGCAAGAACTGGAAGAAGACTTTAGATTAGCTTGCCAAGTCATCCTTCTGGGCCATGGGACCGTAGAAATTCCTGAGATAACAAAGGCTGACATCCAAATTGAGGGCCTTTCCTTTACAGTCAATCGCCATCCTTTAGCCAGAAGAAGCGTCCATGAGACACCGGATTACGGTTTTGCCTTTGATATAGGGACGACCACTCTGGTGGCTTATTTAGTGAATTTAGAAACGGGTGAGATAAAGGGGACCCTATCCGAGCTTAATGAACAAAGGGCCTATGGGGCTGATGTAATTACCAGAATCGCTTATGTGATGGATAACCCTGACGGTGAGCAAGTCCTTCATAAGCTGTTGGTGCATCAAATAAGCGCTATGCTAGAAACCCTCCTTCAAAGTAGGGAAGTGGCCAAAGAGACCATCTGTGCCATGAGCTTTGCAGGCAACACCACCATGATGCATTTTCTTATGGGACTCAACCCCCAATCCATTGCGGTTGCACCCTTTTCGCCTGTTTTCACCCAGGTCTATTGCGGCATGGCCGGTAAGCTGGGTTTTGACTATCATGCCCAGTGCCCTGTTTATCTCTTACCTTCAATCTCAGGTTATATTGGCGCCGACGTTGTGGCCGGTATTTTAGCTTGCGCCTTGAATGATGAAAACAAAATTCAGCTTCTTGTGGATCTTGGAACAAACGGCGAGATGGCCCTTTCTAAAAACGGAAAGCTCCTTTGCTGCTCAGTGGCGGCAGGGCCTGCCTTTGAGGGAGCGAAAATACGCTGCGGTGTTGGCGGTATTGAAGGCGCTATTGATACCATTGTCTTTGAAAATGGGCAGCTTCAGGTTCACACTATAGGAAATCAACAACCGATTGGCCTTTGCGGTTCAGGCCTTGTCGATGCTGTTTCAATGATGCTTGAATATGGGATAATCGATGAGGGAGGACGTCTTACAGACCTTGAGGAATGGGATGAACAGGCTCTCTGTTTATCAGATCGACTTCAGGCCCTGAATGGAGAAAAAGTCTTTGTTCTATCAGAAAAAAATGACCTATCAAAAGATGTTATCTTTCTAAGTCAACAGGATATTCGGGAGCTACAGCTTGCCAAGGCAGCCGTTCATGCCGGTTTAATAACCTTACTTGACCACCAGGGTGTGACCTTCGATCAAATAGATGAGGTATGGCTGGCCGGAGGCTTTGGCAATAAAATTAACATCAACAGTGCCATCCGTATTGGCCTATTCCCGAAAGCCTTGGCTTCAAAAATGCGCCCTGCGGGAAATACCTCTGGTATAGG
The DNA here is from genome assembly GCA_023410885.1 of Bacillota bacterium. Lineage (GTDB taxonomy): Bacteria > Bacillota > Clostridia > DSM-8532 > DSM-8532 > DTU059. The sequence continues at coordinate 4,176 of JAEYPI010000261.1, read as the reverse complement.
GTCCATTATGGCTTTACTTTCCAAGGAATGCAGAGAACGATGCGAGCAGATCAAGCAGGAAGCCCAATATCTCGAGCTTTCCGGATTACCGGGCTTTAACGATACCTTTGTTCAGTCCATTGGCTTTGAATAAAACCATGATTATGAACAAAAAAACATAGAATATTTCAATACCTTTGATTTTTTCAATGCTAGGATGAATACAGTATCTGTTGTTTATAGGGTTTTAGTCAGAAGTTACTTTTGCTTTAAGGCATAGAATTTTTATATCATTTCTACCACACTATTGCCTATAGAGGTGGCTTTTCAAAGATAAGGTTTGGAAAGGTAGACTATGACCACAAAAGAAAACAGGGTCCAGATACATAACCTAATTAAATCGGCAAATACCTACAGTGCATCAACCGATATACCCTTAATCCTCATTGACAGCAAGGGCGATATCCTGTACCAAACACAAATACCAGGATGTGAGCTCTGCGTGAAAGCAAGACAATATATGGGGGAACGGCTGAATTGTCGCCATGCTCATTTGTATGGCAGTTATCAGGCTGAGCGGTTTGGCGGTAAATACGTTTTTTTCTGCCAATTAGGCCTAACCCATTGGGTTTCACCCGTTATGCTAGAGGATCAAGAAAAGGGTGCATTGATTGCCGGACCTGTATTAATGATCAATTCTGAGGATTTTTTGCTTGACGAGCTGTTGCTTCAGTACTTAAAACCTGATCAGGTCGAGGGTTTAAGGCAGTCACTTACCACAATACCCGTCATCAGTCCCGATAAGGTCAATGAGCTTTCCAATCTTCTGTTTATCATCTCAGCCTACAACTCAGGAGAGGGAGCCGGTTATTTATCTGAATCCCGTGAGATCCTTGAACAGCAATCGGATATCTCCAAATATATTCACTATCTGAAAACAATGGGGGGGTTGGAGGAAGCTGTTGGCAGCTATCCACTCGATAAGGAAAAGGAATTACTGGCCTTCATATCCTCCGGGGATGAGTCCGGTGCCAGAAAGATACTTAACGAAATACTGGGAGCCATTTTACTGAAATCAGGTGTTAGCCTGGATGTGGTAAAAGCCCGTGTGCTGGAATTAGTCGTCGTTTTATCCCGAGCTGCACTTGAGGGTGGCGCAGATATCGAACAGATTTTTGGTCTCAACTTTGGCTATCTCTCTGAAATACAGAAGTTCAAGACCATTGAAGAGATGACCTTCTGGCTCTCAAAGATCATGGGAAGATTCTCAGAGTGCGTATTTGAGATGAAAGCCGTGAAACACGCCGATGTCATCTATAAATCCATCAGCTATATCAGAAGAAACTATATGAAGAAAATAACCCTGGAGGAGGTAGCCAGCGCAGTCTATTTAAGCCCCAATTATTTCAGCAAAATATTTAAAGATGAAACGGGCTCCAATTTTATAACCTATCTCAATCAATATCGCATAACTGTCTCTAAGCGGCTATTAATGGATGATTCCATAGATTTAATAGATATTTCAAGTCTTGTGGGTTATGAAGACCAAAGCTATTTCTCAAAGAACTTTAAGAAATTAACCGGAATTACACCGGGCAAATTTCGTGAAGGTAGAGGCCAGATGAAGACCATCAAATGAATGGGAGGGAATGTAGTGAATATTTTGGAAGAAATTTCTAAAAATCTTCAACAGGGCAAGGCCAAAAGTGTTAAAGAATTGGTGCAAAACGCGCTTAATGAGGGTATTTCAGCCAAATCCATCTTAGAAGAGGGCCTTCTGGCAGGAATGAGTGTCATTGGTGTTAAATTTAAGAACAACGAGGTCTATGTACCCGATGTTTTAATTGCGGCAAGAGCTATGAACGCCGGAACTGAAATATTAAAGCCGCACTTAGCTGAAAGTGGCGTAAAGGCTGCCGGCACGGTAGTACTCGGCACTGTCAAGGGTGATCTCCATGACATTGGAAAGAATCTGGTCAGAATGATGATGGAAGGAAAAGGCCTGGAAGTCATTGATTTGGGTGTGGATGTACCCGCAGAACGATTTGTAGAAAAGGCCAGGGAGGTAAACGCCAATATTGTTGCATGCTCAGCGCTTCTCACTACAACCATGACCGAAATGAAAACGGTTATAGAGGCCATTAAAGCTTCGGATATCAAGGATAATGTGAAGATTATGGTGGGCGGTGCACCGGTTACGGATTCATTTTGTAAAACCATAGGTGCTGACTATTATACAGCAGATGCCGCATCAGCAGCTGATGTTGCGTATTCTATCTGTTCAAGCCTTTGATATGAGCTCTTGTAAATAACGTGACCTTATACGGTTAAGGGTCCTAACAGATGGTTGTTAGGACCCTAATTCTAATCGCTTAATTTGAATCAACTGCTTTATAAACCCCATGAATGAGGCAGAACCAGAAGATTAAATATAAGAGTTGAACTTGTTCTACAAAGAAAAAACTAAATAGTGGCGTTCCGGGAATATAGACCGTTAAAGAGGTACTCACTAAGCAAAAAAGACCTTACATTAGACAAAATAAAAATTTTGTTTAATAGAGTGTAGGTGTGGTATAATAAAAGTAGAAATTGATACCAAATGTCTGAATATCTGCTTTAGAAACCTTTATAAGTATCAAACCTTATAAATGCTAAACCTATCAGTACAAAACCTTAGTTATTTCTTTTATAATGGACTTAATTTAGTTCTTAAGTTTGGAGGCTTTAAAAATGGTTCAAGATTATCATGATATTCCGGATATTGCAGTTGAGTTTCTTCATTATATGCTCACCATTAGAAATAAATCTAAAAACACCATTAAAGAATACTATTATGATCTTCGTACCTTTTTTAGATATATCAAGGTTTTTAAGTATGGCGCCAATGAAAAAGATTTTGAAAATATCCCCGTTCAGGATATTAATTTAGAGGACATTAAAAACATTGATTTAACGGACCTCTATAGCTTTATGGCCTTTACCAGCCGTGATCGTGATAACACAGCCGTAACCCGTGCACGTAAGGTTGCATCGTTAAAATCCTTCTATAAGTATCTTCATACCAAGCTTAAGCTCATTGAGTTCAACCCCGCTGCTGAGTTGGATTCTCCAAAGATTGTTAAACGTTTGCCAAAGTATCTGAATTTAGATGAAAGTGTTAATTTACTCAACAGTGTTGATGGTAAAAAAAATGTGGAACGGGATTATGCCATCCTTGTATTGTTTATGAATTGCGGCTTACGTCTTTCCGAGCTTGTAGGCATTAATGTCAATAGTATTCGCGGTGATACTCTTACAGTTATTGGTAAAGGTAATAAAGAGCGCACCGTGTATCTCAACCAGGCCTGTAAGGATGCTATCACAGCTTATAAGGTCAAGCGTGATAAGATACTCAATATTAAAGAACCTAAAGCCCTGTTTATCAGTGAGCGCAAGACTCGCATTAGTCCTAAAACCGTGCAATATTTGGTCAAGAAATACATTCAGGCTTCGGGCTTGGACCCTGATAAATACTCACCCCATAAGCTCCGTCATACGGCGGCCACCCTCATGTATAAGCATGGTCATGTGGATATACGCGCGCTACAAGCCATTCTTGGCCATGAGAGCATTGCAACCACCGAGATTTATACCCATATTGACGAAGAGCATTTGCGAGAAGCTGTTAAAAGCAACCCCCTCTCCTCCATCAAGCCTAAGGAAAAAGACAACTAATGGGCTATGTTTTAGTTTTCCTACCCTTACCAGTTAGAATAATTCCTACAAGCATACATAACATGCCTATTGCCCATAATACTGCACTTAAGCCTATTTTACCGGACACGATCTCTGAACTCATAACCCCGTCTGTTTCATTCCTTATATTAAAGATTTCAATGAGCTGATAGAAGCTTAGTCCAAAGAAAATAAGCTGCGCTATAAATAAAAGGTATCCCCTGCTTTTTTTTTTTATAAACAATATTGTTATGACGATTAAGCTTACAACCAAAACAAGGATTACTCCCGTTATAAGCAGTGGAATGGTTTCTGCTTCCATTGGAATTAGCCTTTCGCCTTCGTTAACTGATTGATAGGCTGAAATAGCATTCCCTGGTTCGTCTGCTATTGGTGTTGATTGTGGTGTAGTGAGTGATGTTTCTAATGGTGCTTCAAATGGTGTAGAAGTCGGCGTTTGAGACGGTTCAAGCAGTTCAGTCT
>JAEYPI010000253.1 GCA_023410885.1 Bacillota bacterium | reverse complement strand
GTTCCATACTGATATTCTCTACCCTTTCCCTTTCAATGTCAACTGATAGTTTTCGTAAATCTCTGAAAACATATCGGACATCCTCAGGATCCTCAGTGTAGGGAGCAATGGTCATAAGCCCTTTTACACGAATATTCCCCATCCTTGAAAGCGTCCATAAAAAATCTTTCAATTGATCGGGTTCGAGGCCTGCCTTGGTACTTTCACCAGCCACATTGACCTGAACAAGGACAGAAAAAATAGTATTTATCTTCTCTCCCCTGTCCTGTAGCGCTTCAGCCAACTCAATGCGATCCAGAGAATGAATCAGGGTAATACGGCTATCGAGGTATTTAACCTTATTCGTTTGAAGTCTGCCTATGATATGCCAGTGACACTCTCTGTTAAGTTTATCGGATTTTCTAAGAAATTCCTGAACTCTATTTTCTCCAAAATGTGTAATTCCCAATTCATAGGCACTTTGCATCAGATCAACATCCACAGTCTTTGTGACACCCAGGAGCAGAATATCCTCGGGATTTCTATTGACCTTGACTGCGGAGTCTTTAATGCTTTGCTTAATAGCACGAAGGGCATCCTTTAGGTGTTGTTGATTCCCAAGGCTCATTTTTCTACCACCTGTCCTTCTACTACATTTTTCGGATTGACCAAATAGACATCAAATATCTGTACACTCTTCTCGGCATTGGTTGGATCTATATTTTCAATGATGGCATAGGAATCCTGTCGTCCGATGATCTGAACGCGCTTGAATACGGCTTTATTCATTACAACAATAGCAATATCGGCAGTATTATCAACAGTGTTTTCATTAAACAAGCTTCTTAAAGGAACCTTCATGCCTGTGACGCTCTGCAAAATTAAATTTCCTTCTACACTCCTTAAATTCATTGTCCGCTCAATAAATTTTGTCATTTTAACAGTAAGCTTCCGAAAGCCATTTTCTTCTGGTCCTACCGCTTCAAGAACGACCGGAATACGCTCCTCAAGGCCTTCAACTTCTAAATCATAGATCAACTCACGTTTATCCAGCTTAGCTTTTTCAAATGCAACAGAAATGTCCTTGCCCCGTTCTTCTTGAATCCGTAAAGCAATCCACGCTTCGTCATTGGTTACCAGCTTGCCATAAACCTCATCCCTCTTAACCGAGATTTCAGACGGAGTAAGCCATTTTTCATGTAAATCCTCACTTTCAGCTAACTCGCTGATTTGCTCAAGGGTAACCTCATTTCTCTGCTCAGGGGTAAACCGATCTTCATACCCATCCAATTGATAGGACACAATGCCGGAAATGGGTGCCTTCACACTGTTAATAGATTTCTCAATATTCCCTCGAAGTCTCTCAAGTTCCTTCTTTTCATTTTTAAGACTATCAATTAGGGAACCATTCTCAAGCATATAGCGGGCTTTGGCCTCCAATACACGATCAACGGAGCTTCGGATGGAATCGGCATCACTTAGATTACCCCCATTGGATAGGTTGGTCAGCTTCGTAATCTGTTTTTCTATAGCCGTTTCCCATGTCTCACGTTCTGAGCCCGAAGCTTTATCAAATTTCTCCACAACGCGTTTTAAGATTTCCAGCTCCATTTGCCTGTAATTTTCAACAACATCCCGGATATCAGCTTGAATATAGGATGCTACCTCCTCTCCTTTTGAAACCCGTTCACCATTGTTAATTTCAGGAATAAGAATGCCATCTCCGGGAGAATTCATGATAAGTTCCTTTCGGATGAACAAGGTTTGGACCGGAACTTTCACCTCAAGGGTAGCCGTTCTAATGACCCCTATTTCATAGTTCACTGAAAACGCCCAATTCCATAAGGCCGGAATATAAATAAGCAGCAAAATAAATCCCAATAGGCTAAAAAGCCTTCTGCGATTACGTCTTGCCTTTCTTTTTTTACTTCTTTCCTCAAGCTCATTTGTCATATTATCCTCCAAAGGAACCATGGGCGAATGGATTAAAGCGTCACAATGCCTTGATTAATAAGCTCCTGTACAGCGCACATGGCCCCCAGCTTTACATGCTCATACACGAGGCCACCCTGCATATAGGCCGTATAGGGCGCCCTAATTGGGGCATCGGCACTCAACTCAATGGAGGACCCTTGAATAAAGGCTCCTGCCGCCATGATGACAGGCGAATCATAGCCCGGCATATCCCAAGGCTCAGGCCGCACAAAGGAGTCGACCGGAGAACCCTTTTGTATGCCTTGACAAAAAGCGATAACAGCATCTTTACGATTAAACTTAATGGCCTGTATCAGATCGCATCGTGGATCCGATGGACCCGGATAGGTCTCAAATCCTAAATCTTGCATAAGTTGGGAAGTGAAAACTGCCCCTTTTATGCTCTCTGCGACAACATGGGGGGCCATGAAAAAGCCCTGGAAAAGCAGCCGATTTTGGCCCAGGGTTGCGCCCACTTCACGGCCCAGCCCAGGTAAGGTCATGCGGTAAGAAACCTTTTCAACGAGATCCTTTCGACCTGCAATATACCCTCCTGAAGGCACTAGCCCACCACCGGGATTTTTGATGAGTGAGCCAGCCATAATATCGACCCCTACCTCGGTAGGTTCACGTTCCTCAACAAACTCGCCGTAGCAGTTATCCACCATGACAAGCACATCAGGCTTGACAGACTTGACCAGCTTCACAATCCGCTCGATTTCAGCGATGGTTAAAGCCGGGCGCCAGGCATAGCCACGGGAGCGCTGGATAAAAATCAACTTCGTTCTATCATTAATCCCATTTTTAACGGCTTCATCATCTACTGTACCGTCGGCTGTGAGCTCAATCTGCTTATAGGTCACCCCATATTCCTTCAAGGACCCGGATCCTTCTTGACCACGAATGCCAATGACTTCTTCCAGTGTGTCGTAGGGTTTTCCGGTAATTGAAAGCAACTCTTCTCCCGGCCTAAGCACCCCGTAAAGACAAAGCGCCAGCGCATGGGAGCCACAGGTAATGCTATGACGAACCAAAGCATCCTCTGCATGAAAGGCATGGGCATAGACAGCATCAAGAATTTCGCGCCCTCTGTCATTATAGCCATATCCTGTTGTTCCGGAAAAATGGGTATCACTCAATTTTTCGAGCTGCATGGCCCTTATCACCTTGAGCTGATTTTGTTCTTTAACCGCATCGATATGATAAAAACTATTTTTTACCGATTCCTCTGCCTCTTTTGCCAGTTTTATGAGGGATGGGCTAATATGAAATTCTTGATAATATTCTCTTTGGTTAATCATTGTTACCTCATCTGTTGTAAAGGAATGGTGCTCTTCATTAAATAATTCCTTTATTTACTCAACTTCATTTTCTGCTTCGTTTATAGTGGTCTCATTATTTTCTACATCGACTTCTGGTTGCTGATATTCTTTCTTCGCCGTGGTGGCAAAGGTCTTTTCCTTAGCCTCCAATTCTTCCAAAAACGCCTCAACCTCTTGCTTTGTAATGGTGCTTGTATTCCAAAAGCGCAATGTTAAGGCATGCCTTGCCATATAAAGTGCGGTGTCCAAATCTTCCATTTTATCCAGGACCCTCGCGTAATTATAATAGGCCTCCGGAAAATTGGGTTTACACTTCATGATCTCTTTATAGGTTTCCAGCGCCTTTTCATAATCCCCGAGAAGAAAATAAGTTAAACCTAAATTATCCAGAATAATGGCATTGCTGCTATTGTATTCCTTGGACTCAAGATTAAATTCGAGGGCTTTGTCGTAATCTCCCTTTGCAATATAGAGGAAGCCCAGTGTTGCATAAACATTGGTGTTTTCATAGACCTTCAGAAGCTCAGTGAGATCTTCAATAGCCTCATCCAACTTCCCCTGCTTCCACAGCACTAATGCTTTTGTAACTCTTAATGCGTTTTTATCAGGCTCCGTCTCTGTCCTTTTGATGGCTTCATCAATCTGAACCCCAGCCTCCTCCGTATGTCCCAGCTTCAATAGAAGAAAGGCATAGGATCCGCGGATTTTAGCCGCCCCTGGGTTCAATCCAACGGCGGTTTTAATATCAGCTAACGCTCCATCAAAATCACCCTTGTGATATTTTTTGCTGCCCCGATTCTGATAGATAAAGGCTCTGTTTTTATAAATAATAAAAAGGAGAATTAAAATCACAACTATCGTTCCGCCTATGGTCCCCAGAAATGTAAAGGCGGCATAGAGAAGTACCAAGGGAATTAAAAAGCGACTAATTGAACCTAATGAATTGGCCATTTCTATTTACTCCTTAACCTCAATAAACATTTTTGGGCTTTCGCCAGTGTTTATTGAAAAGGCCTACAGCCACTAAAAACAATTTACGAAAGCATCCAAATAGCCTGCTTGTACAAATGCAGGCTATCATTATATTAACATTATTCTGAGCCTATTTCAATTCAAAGAGGAGTGTTTCCCGAAGGAAACACTCCACAAGACTCGACCCATATTCCCTCAATCTTCAACAGCTTCCTGGACCGGTTGCAAGGGTAAGTAAATTTTAAAGCGGGTACCTTCACCAAGCTTGCTGGCTACTTTAATGCGGCCCCCATGGCGCAAAACGATAATACGTGCAATAGAAAGACCAAGCCCATGAC
>JAEYPI010000250.1 GCA_023410885.1 Bacillota bacterium | reverse complement strand
GGGCCATAGGCTTCAATGACAAGATACTCTGCACTTTTGTCAAATAAGAGGGTGATTTGAGCATCATCCTTGAATATCTCATCCAGAACCTTCTTATCATCGGGAATAGTTCTGGGAACAAAGGCCTCATCCGTAAGATAGGCTTTCCATAGCCGATTAAGCTTGAAAAGCCTGAACTCCTGAGTTTCACAGCAAAAGCATAAAACATACCAGGCTGACCACTTATAGGTGATAAGATAGGGCTCCGCTACCCGGTTCTTATGGCCCCCGGGTGAGTAATAATCAAAGCTTACCTTGAGATTTCTTAAAATAGCGGTTTTAAGCAGTGTGATTTTTTCTGAAAGACTGTTTTTATAATGGGAGGACAAATCAATAACAATTCTATCATTAATCTGTAGCTGCGCATCCTTGGGTGAGAGCTTGTTGGCAAGTTCCTCGATCTTTATGGAATCGGATACGCTTCCCAGACCTTTGAGGCCAATGAGAACATTTTCAAGCTCCTCTGTCTTTAAAAGGCTTTTGTCTAGATTAAACCCGTCGGCAATTCTGATGCCGCCGTCACCGCCTTGAGTCGTGATGACCGGGATTCCCGCCATGCATAAATCCTCAATATCCCTCTGAATGGTCCTCCTGGAGACCTCAAAGCGCAAGGCCAGCTCTGGAGCCGTAAGCTTTCCTTTTTGGAGAAGAATGGTGAGGATGCCCATCTGCCGGTCGATTTTCATATCAGACCGCCTCCAAAAAACTAAACTGAGCAGTATACAGGTTAAAATAGGCACCCTTTTTTGCCATTAAATCATCATGGGTACCCGATTCAATAATCCGGCCCCTATCAATATAAAAGATGTGGTCGGAATTCTTGATAGTGGACAGCCGGTGTGCAATAACAAAGGATGTCCTTCCCTCTAAAAGCTTTAGAAGGCCTTGCTGAAGCAGAAGCTCAGTTTTGGTATCAATGCTGGAGGTAGCCTCATCTAAAATCAAAATACGCGGATTGGCAAGAAGGGACCGGGCAAAAGAAATAAGCTGCCTTTGTCCGACTGAGAGCCTTGTACCTCTTTCGTTAACCTCTGTCTGATAGCCGTCGTTAAGGTTCTCTATAAAGTCGTGAGCCCTGACTGCCTGAGCTGCAGCAACCACCTCTTCGTCTGTAGCATCTAAACGCCCATAGCGAATATTGTCCATGATGGTTCCTGAAAAGATGAAAGTATCCTGCAGCATAATGCCCATTTGCTTGCGTAAGGATTCCAAAGTAACGGTGCTGATGTCTATTCCGTCAATTTCGACCTTTCCGCTTTCAACATTATAAAAACGGGTCAAGAGATTGACAATGGTTGTCTTTCCGGCACCTGTAGGGCCAACAAGGGCAACTGTCCGGCCTTTTTCTATGGAAAAATTGATCTCTTCTAATATGGGGTACCCATCTTCATAAGAAAAGGTAACATCGGAAAACGCTACATGTCCCTGAATTTGCGGCATCTCAACAGCTCCCGGCAGATTATCTACTTTGGGCACCTCGTCGATGGTCTCAAAGATACGCTCCAAATAGGCCATGGAATTAATGAGGGCATTATAGAAGTTGCCTAAATTCATAATGGGTGTCCAAAAGCGCCAGATATAGCCCACAAAGGCAATTAGAACGCCTATGGTGGCCTCACCGCCCATCATGGAGACACCCACAATATAAACCAGGGAAATTCCCCATACAGAGATATTATCAATAATGGGCCACATAATGAAGAGGGCTCTGACATAGGCCATCCAGGTTTTTTTATACTCGGTTCCTAGCTCCTTGAAAATCCTGAAATTTTCTTCCTCCCGGGCAAAGGACTGGGTAACCTTAATTCCGCAGATGCTTTCATGAATATAAGCATTAAGATTCGATTGCTTACGTGATACAGCCTGGGTTCTTCGCCTCTGGACGCCCTTTACCAAAAAGATAGCCAAAATTAATAGGGGGAGCCCCACAAGGCTGACTAAGGTAAGCTTAATGTCAATGAATAACATATAGCCCACGATGACAAAAAGGGTAAAGAGGTCGGTGATCATGTTTATAAGGCCATTAGAAAGAAGATCGCTCAATGAATTGACATAGTTGACCACCCTCACCAGGATCTTGCCATGAGGTCGGGAGTCATAATATTCAAAAGGAAGCTTTTGAAGCTTGCCAAAGATATCGGACCGAATATCCCGAATAATACTCTGTCCCACATCGGACATCAGCCTCAACCTATATTTCAGGCAAATACCAGTCACCACTAGGGTTAGGAGTATCAGGAACGCTAGCAGCACAAGCCCGGCAACATTCTTCTGAGGGATAAAAACATCAATGCCAACGCTTAAGAGGTAGGGTGAGGATAAGCCCACCACACTGGATAGGAGCATAATGCCTACAGTAATGCCCATTTTCATTCTATAGGGCTTTATGTACTTCATCAGCCTCCTCACATGCTGCATGCTAAAGGGTGTATCCAACTCTTCATCAATATCATATTTGTTTCTGGCCAATTAACCCACCCCCTTTACAAGAATTTTATCAAAATCACCGAACTGGTTCTGAAAGACGCCGTAATAGTAGCCTTTCAGGGCCAAAAGCTCTTCATGATTACCTTGTTCAAGAATACGTCCCTCATCCAGAACCAGAATCGTATCCGCATTTTTAACAGAGGATATGCGGTGAGCGATGATAAAGGTTGTTTTGTCCAGATAAATGCTCTTGAGGGAGTTTTGTTTTCTGTGTTCGGTTTCGGTGTCCACACTGGATGTAGTATCGTCTAAAATCAAAATGGAAGGGTCTTTTAGAAGCGCTCTGGCAAGAGCAATTCTCTGCTTTTGACCTCCGGAAAGGCCTACGCCCCTCTCGCCCACTATAGTATCATATCCCTCCTGGAAGCTCGCAATAAACTCATGGGCACCTGCCATACGTGCCGCCCATTGAATTTGTTCTTCAGTGGCTTGTGGAACCCCATAAGCAATATTACCTTCAATGGTATCGGAAAACAGAAAGATATCCTGCATGGCTGTTGCAATATTTTCCCTTAACAGCTTAAGATCTATTTGACGAATGTCAGTATCATCAATAAAAATGCAACCTGTCGTGCAATCATAAAAACGGCAAACCAGGTTTAGCAGGGTCGACTTACCTGCACCTGTAGGCCCTATAACAGCAATAGTCTGCCCGGGCTCAGCGGTAAAGCTGATATCATCAAGGACCTTTTCGTCCCCATAGCTAAAGCTCACATGCCGGAATTCCACCTTACCCTTAAGGCGATCCTTGGAGACAGGTTTATCGTCATTTATAATCTGAGGCTCACTCTTTAGAAGGGAGATAACCTTTTCTGCCGAAGCTGCGAATCTCTGAACATCGTTGATGAGCCATCCTACCATACGCATGGGATTGTTTAAAGCCCAAATAAAGCCATTAAAGGTAACCAGCTCACCCAGGGTCATGGAGCCATCGATGACCAGAATTCCACCAACAAGTATCATCACCACCATAAGAGAGCTGGCCAAAGAGTCTATAACCGGAAGATATTTACTCCATACATAGGATGACTCTATATTTTTTTGGCGGTAGGCTTCATTTTCTCGCTCAAATTTCTCTATTTCATAGGGTTCCTTTGCAAAAGCCCTGACCACGCGGTTTCCGCTAATATTCTCTTGAACTACCGTGTTGAGCTTTGAGAATTGCTCACGGATTGAAAAAAATGTGGGCTTGACTTCCTTTGATAAACGCACTGCAAAATAGCAGGTCAGAGGTGTAACAGCCAGCATGAAAACGGCCAGGTGAGCATTGACGATAAAAAGCATGGTCACAGCAAAAAGGAATACCGCAGCATTCTCAAAAACCATATAAATGACCCATGCGATAAAATGACGGATGGCCTCCATATCACCGGTCATTTTGGCCATGATATCGCCGGTTCTATTCTTGTTAAAAAAGTCAAAATCCAACGCTTGAATTTTCAAATAGATATCCTCACGGATTTTTTTGAAAATGGTCTGAGAAATCATTTCAAAGACATTCTGAAAGCCGTATCGGATTATAGACTTTAATAGGGTACTTGCAGCCATGACTCCAATAACAGTCCAAAGCAGCTCTTTTTTTGAAAGCTTAATCACATCATCAACAATAATGCCTGCCATAAAGGGATTGACCATGGCAAGAGCCGAAGCCAAGAGGACCATAATAAGTCCCAGTAACATTTTTAAGCTATAAGGTCTAATGTAGCCCCAGATCCATCGAAAAGACATCGCTATTCCACCTTGAATGTTAATAGTTAGGCTAGGGATAGCTTAATCCAAATTTTACATATTATCAATAGCCTTTTTTTGATATCTTCCAGTAAAATACTTGATATTTTTTGGGCAATTTATATATCTTTCGAAAACACATTAGAAAGAGTAATTTCTACAAACCCTTCATATAGATTCCAGTAATTTTCATTTGCTCTTTTGATACTATTTATGTTACCTTTATATAGTGATATTACATTTTTGGGGGGTCAATACATTGAACGAGAGAAATAGCACAAGTAAGCTTCGTGCTATAGTGAATACTGCTACGAAGAAATTCAGCGGCTTAAATAAAGGGAGTAAACTTCTTTTGAAGATTAGTGCCTTCACCTTTTTGGCATTTCTCCTTGTTGCTTTGGCTCTTACTGTCTTATTTATGGCAAACATTGTCCGTTTTGACGGACAGGTCCAGATGATCCAGTGGATCGTACTTTATTCTTTCAGGTTCTGGGTTATGCTGGTCTTTGGTGCAATTATTATGGACATCATGATTAAGAGGTAAACAAGAAAGGACTGGGTGCTCCAGTCCTTCTTACATATATGTTTATGAATAGGTTATTGAATCTTGACATAATTTAGGTCCTGCACAAATTCAATCCAAGTTTGACCTGGGTTGAGAACAATGGGCTTTCCATCCTCGGTGGTATAGAGGGTTTGCGCATCTCTGGCTTTTTTGGACCATTTGATGGGCACTACCTTACCGCCCGTAATAAAATAGCCTTTTCCTGACCCAATATTCTTTAAGTTACGTCTTCCTTCGGTATCATTTTCAATACGAGGTGATGCAACCTCTTGGACAATAATATTGGTGGCCTTGACCTGTTCCTCGGTATTTCTGTCAATATGGGGCTTGCCCATCCTCATTCTGTTATAAACGGCTGCCTCTTTGTTATACAAAAAGCCGCTGGTACTGCCAGATGAAGCAAACTTAATAAAAATATCCAAGGCCTCCTGACCCGATTCAGGGATCACCATTGTGTCGTGATACTGAAAGGGGAAGGGCTGCTTGGGCTCCGTCCGGTATTTCAAACGAGCGATTTGCTTTTCAAGCAGATCTTTTGAGGTATAGGTATCCTGCCAATTTTTCTTATCCTGTGTCAAATCCCAAAAGGCTGCCCCATGGGTGATACCATCAACATTTTGAATTTTCAGCTTTGCAATATCCCTTGTCGCATAATGACTGCCGCCAACATGGGTGTAGACAGCATCATACTCCATGGCATAGTCCAAAAAGTAATGTCTTGAGCTTCGTACCGGCCCCACCATATCCGGCAGTGTCCCCCAAAAGAATGCCATATAGCGCGTGATATCAAATTCAACCAGCATCTCATAGACTATCTGCGCTTGGGCGATGCCCCCTTGAGGTAAAACCTTGTCCCCCTGATTGTCAATCATGACCGCTACGGGTCTTATAGTAGGGTCAGGCACAACAAAAACAGGAGTAACTGGCGTTTCCTCAATTTCCTGGGGTTCAGGACTTGGTGTTGCAGCCGAGGCGGTCGGTGTGGCCACAGGTGTTTCAGTCGCTGTTGAGACTTGTTCCGGTTCAGCACCGCAAGAAGACGACAAAACTAGCACCATCGACAAAACAAGCATAAGAAAGGATTTCTTAAGCATAGCCTGATGCTCACCTCATTCTCATTAGTATAAATAGGGCATGCTCTATTCGAGCTCGTCCTCGTCCTCGTCATCTTCCTCGTCAATCTGCTCTTGGAAGGCTTCAAAGGCCTTTTCCAGCTCGGCTTCGTCTTCAACGGGAACCAGGTATTCTTCATCACCGTTTTTCTCAATCTTCATAATGATGACTTCAGAACCGCATTCGTCATCGTCACAGCCACAGGAATCGCAGCCGCAGCCATCCTCGTCGATTGGCAATAATACAACGTACTCACTGTCATCCACCAATACAGTATCAAGATATTCGCATTTGATGGAATCTCCATCTTCTCCGGTTAATTCGATGATTTCATTTTCGTAATCCATCGTTTTTCTCCTTTCAATTTTTCCAAGGGTCTCTATCCTATTGAATCTAAATACCCCTGAAGAATAAAGGCAGCTGCCATTTGGTCGATCCTGCCCTTTTGATTTTTCGCATTAATCCCCATATCATGCATAGCCCGTTGTGCCATAACGGTGGTAAGGCGCTCATCCCAGGATATGATGTCAGTTTGAGGCAATTCCTGAGCCAGAAGCTTCATAAAATCTCTGGTTTTTAACTCCCTCTCCCCAACTGAACCATCCATATTACGTGGAATTCCTACCACAATGGCTTTGCATTCCATGGTGTCCACAAGCTCTCGAATCCGTTGGATTGGCTTTTGAATGTCGTTTCTCCACTTTATTGTTTCCAACATCTGAGCCGTCAATCCCAAAGGATCACTCACTGCAACGCCAATTCTGACATCGCCATAGTCGATACATAATATGCGCATATCATGCTCCATTTATAGCTTTTTGCAAAATTAAACTCTCGGAAATTTAATCCTTGAGCATTTGTACTATCACTTTTAGTGATAAACAAAAAAGCAGGGATGGTAATCCCTGCCTCAATCATAACCTATCTTATTTTAAAAATCAAGCTATAGAATCTCGATCATGGTCTTTTCCCAGATATCCGGCGCTTCATAGCCTAAGAGATTGACAACGGTAGAAGCGATGTTTGCAAGGCCGAAATCCCCCTCAATCAAACGGTATTTCCCGTTGTTGGCCGGATCGTAAACGATGAAAGGAACCTTATTCAAGGTATGGCTTGTCTTGGCTTTAGGGCCACCCGCTTCGTTCAGCTTTGCCTTGCCTGTCTTCTTATCGACTTCATACATCTCATCAGCATTACCGTGGTCGGCTGTAATAATCATCACGCCACCCAGCTTATTGATAACAGGAAGAAGCCTTCCAATGCAGAGATCAACCGTCTCTACAGCGATTTTTGCGGCTTGGTAATCACCTGTATGACCAACCATATCACCATTGGCAAAGTTCAAACGCGCAAATTTATAGTTACCGGTGCACAACAGTTCAATCATCTTATCGGTGATCTCTGCGGCTTTCATCCAAGGTCTTTGCTGGAAAGGAATAATATCAGAAGGGATTTCCACATAGGTTTCCAATATCTCATCAAATTTGCCAGAGTTATTGCCATTCCAGAAATAGGTCACATGTCCGAATTTCTGGGTTTCTGCAATAGCGAGCTGGCTCACACCAGTCCTAGCCAAATATTCACCCATGGTGTGCTTAATGGAAGGGGGATTAACCAGATAGCGGCTTGGAATATGGAGATCTCCATCATATTCCAGCATTCCCGCATAGGTCACCTGGGGCCATCTCTTTCTATCAAAATAATTAAAGTTAGCTTCTTCAAACGCTCTGGTAATTTCAATGGCACGATCGCCGCGGAAGTTAAAGAAAATAACACTATCCCCGTCATTAATGGTTCCTACAGGCTTACCATTCTCAGCAATAACAAAAGAGGGAAGGTCCTGATCAATGGCTTGTGTTTCTTTTCTCAGTGTCTCAATGGCTTCACGTGTAGAATCAAACAGGCGTCCTTCACCCAGAACATGGGTGTACCAACCGCGTTCAACCATACTCCAGTTAGCCTCGTAACGGTCCATGGTAATAAACATACGTCCGCCGCCACTGGCTATTTTAACATCAAAGTTTTCATCCCTTTGTTCCGCCAGAAAGGCTTCAAAGGGAAGAACATAGTCAAGGGCTGACGTTTCACCGACATCCCGACCATCCAGAAGAATATGGACTCGTACTGTTTTGACACCCTCATTTTTGGCCTGGCTGATCATGGCCTTGAGGTGATCGATATGTGAATGTACATTGCCATCGCTGAACAATCCTATAAAATGGAGCGTGGAAGCCTTTGAAATACAATTTTGTCGTACCTCTCCCCAACCCTTGGATTGAAACATTGCGCCTGATTCAATGGCCTCTGTGACAAGCTTTGCACCCTGTGCAAACACTTGGCCGGCACCTATGGCATTATGTCCGACCTCAGAATTACCCATATCATCATCACTGGGTAGGCCGACAGCAGTTCCATGTGCTTTTAAAAGAGTGTTTGGACATTCCTTCATCAGTTTGTCCAAATGGGGTGTGTAGGCATCACGCACTGCATTACCTGCAGTAGCCTCCGTGATACCGATTCCATCCATGACTACGAGAAGGATGGGGCCTTCACTGGGTGTATAACCGTTACTTTTCAGCATCATAATATCCATACCTTTCTTAATATCGCAAAGCCCTCCGGTAAAATAAACCGGAGGGCAACCAATAAGCAGCTTAATTAAGCGTCGTGCTTAACAATCTTCTCAAAGGCATCAAGCTTAAGGCTTGCACCACCGACAAGACCGCCGTCAATGTTAGGCATGCCAAAGAGCACCTTTGCATTACCTGCATTAACACTGCCGCCATAGAGAATGCGTGTCTTATCAGCAACTTCCTGCCCATAGAGCTCAACAAGAAGCTGACGAATAATACCGCAAACCTCTTCGGCCTGATCATCGGTTGCTGTTCTGCCCGTTCCTATAGCCCAGATTGGCTCATAGGCTATAACAAGACGGGAAACCTCCTCAGCGGTAATACCAAGCAGGGCCACCTTAATTTGGTAGCGCACGTGCTCGGCAGTAACGCCCTGTTCTCTCTGGGTTAAGGACTCACCACAGCAGACGATGGGCAGCATGCCAGCATCCAGAATGGCTCTGGTCTTTTTATTGATCATTTCATTGGTTTCACCGAAATATTCACGTCTTTCAGAGTGGCCAATAATGACATAATCAACATCCAGCTCTTTAAGCATCGCGCAGGAAACTTCACCGGTAAAGGCGCCGTTAGCTTCCCAGTGAACGTTTTGAGCAGCGACCTTGATGTTTGAGCCCTTAGCTGCTTCAACAGCGCCAGGGATACATACAGAAGGAACACCGATGACCACCTCAGCAGTGCTTCCTGCCACTAAGCTCTTTAGACCATTTACAAATTCAACGGCTTCTTTTGGAGTTTTGTTCATTTTCCAGTTGCCAGCCGCCATAATAACACGTTGGTTTGACATTTTAGTTTTCCGTCCTTTCGACTTTCTTAATCCTTATTCTTCCATAAAGCCTGAGCAATAAACCCTATTTTTTCTCATTAAGAACGGCAATACCGGGAAGCTCTTTACCTTCCAGGAATTCCAGAGAAGCACCGCCGCCGGTTGAAATGTGTGTGATCTTATCAGCAAAGCCAAGTTGTTCTACCGCTGCTGCTGAATCTCCGCCGCCAACAATGGAAATGGCGTTTGAATTAGCAAGAGCCTCGGCCACCTTCTTGGTACCAATCGCAAATTTCTCCATTTCAAAAACGCCCATGGGTCCGTTCCAGACAACCGTCTTGGCATCCTTAATGGCTTCGGAGAAAAGGGTGATTGTCTTCTCACCGATATCAAGACCCATCCAGCCATCTTCAATCTTGCTGGAGCAAACAGTCTTGGATTCGGTATCAGCCTTAAATTCCTTACCCACAACGTTGTCAACGGGTAGAAGTAAATTCACACCCTTTTCCTTTGCCTTAGCAAGGAGGCTATTGGCTAAATCCAGCTTATCCATTTCACAAATGGAGGTACCGATATTATGGCCCTGAGCCTTTAAGAAGGTATAGGCCATACCGCCGCCGATGATGAGGGTATCAACCTTATCCAATAGATTTTCAATAACGCTGATTTTGTCGGAAACCTTAGCACCACCAAGAATGGCAACAAAGGGTCTTTCAGGGTTATCAAGGGCTTTGCCCATAAAATCAAGTTCTTTCTTAATGAGGAAACCACAGCAAGAAGGAAGATAATCAGCAAGACCTGCTGTTGAAGCATGAGCTCTATGAGCTGTTCCGAAAGCATCATTAACATAGATATCTGCAAGAGTAGAAAGTTCCTTTGCAAAGGCAGGATCATTCTTTTCCTCTTCCTTGTGGAAACGAACATTCTCAAGCATTAAAACTTCGCCTTCTTTAAGGTTGGCAGCCTTTGCCTTTGCATCGTCGCCAATAACATCAGCAGCTAATAAGACTTCCTTGCCTAAAAGCTCACCTAAGCGCTTAGCTGCCGGCTTCATGCTATATTTAGCTTCGGGACCATTCTTTGGTCTTCCCAAGTGGGAAACGAGGATTAACTTTCCGCCATTGTCGACAATATATTGAATGGTGGGCAGTGCGCCTTGAATTCTCTTATCATCAGTTATGTTTCCCTCTGCATCCAGGGGTACATTAAAGTCTACCCGTGCTATGACCCTCTTACCCTTAACGTTCATGTCGGAAATGCTCATTTTGTTTTTCATACTCATGGAATTCACAACTCCTTCTTAGAGTGATTTATTATGATTAGACCCAAACAATATTGAACCTTTTATATTTTACCTTATTTTTAGAATATTTTTCAACCTATAACCGAATAGGCTGGAATTTTATCTGGATTTATCGGTTTTGTTTGATACTCGTAAAAAGGAGCAGCTTCAAATGAAACCGCTCCTCAAAATACTTAGGAATTAAGCTTATAGTTACTTGTGATCAACGGTTGCCATATAGGAAATGAGATCAATGAGCTTATTGGAATAACCCCATTCGTTATCATACCAGGAAACCAGCTTGACAAAGTTTGCATTCAAGGAGATACCAGCTTTAGCATCGAAGATGGAAGTACGTGCATCGTGAATAAAATCAGAAGATACAACCTCATCCTCGGTGTAACCCAGAATACCCTTGAGTTCGTTCTCAGAAGCCTTCTTCGATACTGCGCAAATTTCTTCGTAAGAGGCAGCTTTTTCAAGACGGCAGGTTAAGTCTACAACGGAAACGTCCAATGTAGGCACTCTGAAAGCCATACCTGTGAGCTTGCCGTTAAGAGCGGGAATAACCTTACCAACAGCTTTAGCAGCACCGGTTGAGGAAGGAATAATGTTACCGGCAGCAGCACGGCCACCTCTCCAGTCCTTCTTGGAAGGACCGTCAACGGTCTTCTGTGTAGCGGTTGTTGCATGAACGGTGGTCATAAGACCTTCTACGATACCAAAATTATCATTGATAACCTTAGCAAGAGGTGCTAAACAGTTGGTTGTGCAAGAAGCGTTGGATACGATGTTCATATCCTTGGAATAGGTGGTGTGATTAACGCCCATAACGAACATGGGAGCATCCTTTGAAGGAGCAGAAATAATAACCTTCTTTGCACCGGCCTGAAGGTGAACATTAGCCTTTTCGCTATCGGTGAACAGACCTGTTGCTTCAATAACATACTCAGCGCCGCAGTCCTTCCATGGAATCTCCTCGGGCTTCATGCAGGCATAGACATTGATAGCATTGCCGTTTACAACGAATTTGCCATCTTTAACTTCGATACTACCATCGAATTTACCGTGAACGGTGTCATACTGAAGCATATACTTCATGTATTCAAGGTCAACAAAAGGATCATTGATTCCAACTACTGTGACATTAGGGTTAGCAACAGCAGCCCTGAAAGCAAGGCGGCCAATTCTACCAAACCCATTAATACCAATTTTAACTGCCATGATATAAACCTCCTAGATAACATATTGAAATTTGTTAAAGTAATCACAAAATCCACAGATTATTTTATATGATTTAATTTTCTTTTTCAAGGACTTTCAAAAATTTTGTCCATTATGAGAAAAAACATTCCTATTCCGTTCTTTTTTTGATATACAATACAATAATTTTTTGAGAAATGACCTCATCGGCTTTATCTTTGATGCCTTTGCCTCATCCCCTCATATAAGAGCATAGCAGCGGCGGTAGAGGCATTAAGGGATTCTGTCCTTCCGCACATGGGAATCATCACTTTCTTGTCAGACAGGTTCAGCATACACTCTGTAAGACCGTTTCCCTCGTTGCCTATGACAAGGGCTATATCCTTTGAGAGGTCAGCCTCCCAACAGGGCATGGCCTCCCGGGGATGGGCAGCAATGATCTGAATGCTTCGTTTTTTCAGTGCTTCCAGCGTTTGATAGATGTCCTCGCAAATGAGGACAGGAAGATGAAAAAGCGATCCCATGGTCGAACGAATCACTTTGGGATTATAGGGATCTACGCAGTCCTTTGAAAGAAGTATCGCATCAAAGCCACAGGCATCGGCTGTCCGGATGATGGTTCCAACATTGCCGGGGTCCTGGAGCCCCTCCAGCACAATGATGCGGTTAACCTGCGATAAGATCCCGGCCTGATCATGAGTTGGAAGCTCAACAACCGCAATAATCCCTTGAGGATTTTCGGTCCCACCTACCCGCCTGAACAAATCATCAGGTAATAGGATAACCCTGTGATGGGGAAATCTTGACAGAAGGGATTCATTTCTTCCAAGATAATTATCGGATACAACGAAATATCGAATATCAGCCCCAAAATCCGCAGCATCCTCCACCAATCGAAGGCCTTCCAAAAGGAGGGCCTTCTCTTGAAGCCTGCCTTTTTTATCAGCAAGGGAGCGTAACTCTTTTATTATGGGGTTTGACGCTGAAGTAATCCGAATATGATTCATAAAGAAAAGCCTCCGTATACGGGAAAGAAAGTATAAATGAACAAAAGTCCCGTCACACGATAGGTGAGGGACTTCAGTATGCCTTGTTAAAGAAAATGATTATCTCACCTTTTCTACAAGTGCCTTAAATCCAGCTGGATCATTAACAGCCATATCGGCAAGTACCTTTCTGTTTAAAGAAATACCTGCTTTTTTAAGGGCGTTCATGAACTTGCTATAGGACAAACCGCTCATACGGGATGCAGCATTGATACGTGCAATCCAGAGCTTTCTGAACTCGCGTTTCTTTTGCTTTCTATCCCTGAACGCGTAGTTAAGGGACTTCATAACCGCTTGGTTAGCAACTCTATAAAGCTTGCTCTTTGCTCCAAAATAGCCCTTCGCAAGCTTGAGGATCTTTTTATGTCTTGCGCGAGTGCGCATTCCACCTTTTACTCGGGACATGATTTAACACCTCTCTCTTATTGTTTATGCGTAGGGCAGCATTTGCTTAATGGTAGCAGCATTTGCATCGGATGCAACAGAATCTTTACGAAGATTTCTCTTCCTCTTGGTAGACTTTTTTGTGAGGATATGATTCTTATAACCTTTAGTTCTAATGACCTTTCCGGTAGCAGAAAGCTTAAATCTTTTCTTTGAACCACTATGGCTCTTAAGCTTTGGCATATGACTAACCTCCCTTATCTTATTTTTTATGAGGACTTAATATCATGGACATTGTCCTGCCTTCCATAACAGGAGGTCTATCCACTTTTCCAAACTCCTTGACGGTTTCGGCGAACTTATTCAAAACCTCACGACCTAAGGTTGAATAGGCAATTTCACGACCCCTAAAGCGGATTGAAATTTTAACCTTATCACCATCTTCAAGGAATTTCATGGCATTCTTCGCTTTGAAGTTATAGTCATGATCTTCAATCTTAGCTGAAAGTCTCAATTCTTTAACTTCAATGATATTCTGTTTTTTCTTGGCTTCCTTGTCTCTTTTGTTCTGTTCGTAGAGAAATTTCCCATAGTCCATAATCTTGCAAACAGGCGGGTTCGCATTGGGAGATATCTTTACCAGATCTAATTCCCTTTCGTTTGCTTTAAGCTGAGCCTCTCTAGCAGAGACGACTCCAATCATGGTGCCATCCGCGTCGATTAAACGTACTTCCTTGTCACGAATTAATGAATTGATCTGTGTTTGGTCCTTGCTAATAATAAAACACCTCCGAATAATTATGAACCTTTACTTTTGGAGCAGGAACCTTCTGCTCACGCACCACAGGCCTTATAGCCCATAATGAATCAAAAAAACAGGTGAAGCGTATCTCACCTGTTTTGAATGCCAACAAACGAATCTTACAATGCGCAGCGCGCATTAGATCACGCTATTGACCCGCCAGCTTATGCCGGACAAGGTGAGAAGCATGGCTTCTACTTGATTACTTCATATACTATACAGCATCATGTTGACCGTGTCAAGCAATTTCTAGGTCGGAAACTGTCCCCTTCCCTATTATCTTAAGAAAAACACGATACCGATAAAGTGGCTAAGTGCACCAAGATTAACGAAGAAATGCCAGACCATGTGGTAAAATCTTACCCCTTTTTTAGCATAGAAATAAACACCTGCAGAATACAATATGCCCCCTAAAGTGATGAGAACCGACAAGGGTGTCGGGGCATTAGCTAAAAAGATGGGCATAAAAAAGATAATGGTCCAGCCCATGACAAGATAAATGGTCACACTGATTTTGGGAATGGAATGCTTTGAGATGGATTTATACAGAATACCGAAAAGCACCATCCCCCATTGAACAATAGTAATAAGTATACCTTGCCAGCCCCCGATAATGGAAAGTGCAATAGGGGTATAGGTTCCTGCAATAGCCACATAGATAAAAATATGGTCCAGAATTTTAAATATTTTTTTATGTCTGGTTCCGGAAGCCATCACATGATAAAGCGTAGAAGCCAGAAGCATTAAAAAGACTGAAATAACAAACAGGCTTACTCCGATCGCATCAGTAACTCCGCCTTTGACATAAGCTCTTATTGATGCATAAGGCAAAGCTAACAAAGCCAAGGCCGCCATGGGGCCATGGGTTGTTGCGTTGGCGATTTCCTCACCCAAGCTGTAAATTGCATTTTTGACGTTTGTTTCTTCCACAGTATTCTTCCTTTAGTTTTTTACAAGTATTATACCATGGTTTTACCAATGTATTCTATTAATCAGCATTTCCACCTCTGGCAACGAATAATCAAACTTTTGAGCCAACAAGCTCTTTCAACTGATTACTTAATTGCTGTATTTCCTTTAATGATTGAGTCAGTTGACGCATCTGCTGATTTTGGTTTTCAACTGTTGCCAGTACCTCTTGGGTTGATGCCGCGTTTTCTTCCGAAATACTTGCCACGTTTTCAATTTGATGATCCACAACAGAAAACTTTACAGCCACTGCTTCTGTTTTTTGAAGTCCCTCCACTATAGCGTTGTTTGTATCATCGAAAGCCTGTTTTATATCTTGGAACCCCCTCGAAATCCCTTCAATAAGCTTTTCCCCTTCACAGGTAGCTTCATTCCCCTTGGTCACCGTTTCAATGGCTTCTTTTGATTTTTGGGCTAGTCCTGTGGTCACAAGCGTGATATCCTTCGTAATACTGGCACTTTGTTCAGCAAGCTTTCTCACTTCATCTGCGACTACTGCAAACCCTCTCCCGTGTTCCCCGGCACGAGCTGATTCAATAGCTGCATTTAAGGCAAGAAGGTTCGTTTGCCCCGCAATTTGAGTTATTCCTTCAAGCAGGCTATTGACTTTGTCCAAACTTGTTTGAAGATCCGAGACAGTATATGTAGCGGCATTGATAGCATTACTAATGGTTTGCATCTGAGTATTTATTTTCTCAATTTGCAGCCAACCTTCATCAACCTTCTGGCTCATTTCTAAAGACTTCTGAGCTATTCCTTGCGAAATATCCCGGGACTCATTTACCGATTGAATAGAATCCGTCATCGTTTCATTGACCTTGTAAGCACTAACAGCCTCTTCTTGAATAGCCTTGGCCATCTCATTCATGGAAATTGTAATATTCTTACTTGATTCACCCATCTCATGAATATTGGTATCAAACAAACGAATGTTTTGATTAAGTATGTCAGCACCTTCCTCTATTTTATCAAAAGTGCTTTTAAGCTGCTCCAAGAGTCGGTTGGCATGTACTTCCTTCTCATAGGCTTCATCAACCAATTTCCTTCCCCATGAGGTCAATAAGAAAAGTAATACGATTATTCCATTAAAAATAATCAAGACAGAAACAAAAGCAGACAATGAACCGCCGGGACCCATAAGATTCTCTGGCTTTATGAGATAAACCCCGATAAGCAAAATATCCAATATGGCACCAAATATAATCAGTATTTCCTTTTTAAAATACAAGGCAACCAATGTAACCGATATGATAAGAAGATAGTGTTTATTTAATGCATATTTATCAAGGATGAATAATGCGCTAATAGCAACTCCGGGAATGAGGCCGAAAAACAGTCCTTTTACATAGGGTTTCATAGGGATGAAATAGAGAATAATTGATAGAATGGCAATACCTGAACCTTGCGACAGAATCTTGATTCCTGCTGTCATTCCTCCTGTTATGGCCGCTTGAACAGCCATAAGTAATACAATAAATACCGTCACCAGAACACTGACCCTATTGACTCTTTTCGTGTTGTATGTATCCTGCTTCATCATATTTAGACTCCCTTCAGTCTACTTGAGCAAATAGTTTTATAGTTTATTGTTTAACAATGAACTATCGGCCCCTCAGATAAATGACAATCCACCTATATTATCGTTCTTTTTACAAAAAATAATAATACATTAAAAAGTGGCCCGTTCTTACAGAACGTACCACAAGACTCGATTCTCATAAGGTTCCCTATTAGTGTGTCTAAATAAAAACCCAGCCTAACTCCATTCTACGTTACAAAAGTGATGGTTACCTGCTTCCCTTGCACCTTTGTGTGACTGTGGTCAATAATCATTATTGCTCAATGCAAGCGTTTTGTAAAGATGTTTTCTCTGCAATCTTTTGATAGTTAGCGACTATTGTAAAAATTTTGATAAAACGTTTATAGTAGATTCCGATACCTTTTAGCCGTTCATGGCAACGTGGATATCCAGATCCATAATTTTGATT
>JAEYPI010000219.1 GCA_023410885.1 Bacillota bacterium | reverse complement strand
ATTGGACAGGCCATACGGGCCCTTGGCTGGCAACAAAGGGTGCTATTTGCCCAGTTTCTTAAAAGCGGAATAAGTGGAGAAACCTGTATCCTGAATAAGCTGGACGGTTTATTGTTTATGCGGCCTTATATGCGGCATAAGGGCTTTATATGGCATATGAGTGAGGCTGAACTTCAGGATACGAGGGAAGACATCCAGCAAGGGTTTCAACAGATCAGCCAAAAAATCATGGAGGGGAACTTTTCCATGGTTATATTGGATGAGATATTGGATACTGTAGACTGTGGCTTTCTGCCAGAAGCGTCGCTCCTTCATTTAATTTCAAATACACCCGCTTCAACGGAAATTGTCTTAACAGGACGAAAGGCAACTGCTAAAATGAAAGAGATAGCACATTACATCACTTGTATG
Source organism: Bacillota bacterium (assembly GCA_023410885.1). Lineage (GTDB taxonomy): Bacteria > Bacillota > Clostridia > DSM-8532 > DSM-8532 > DTU059. The sequence continues at coordinate 12,684 of JAEYPI010000219.1, read as the reverse complement.
ACTATAGAGAAGCACCCCTTCGAGCAAGGCATTCAAGCTCGAAAGGGGATCGAGTATTAATACAGAAGAAAAGAAAGGCGAAGATTATGAAAAGAAGAGTAAATAAACCACGAGCACTACTATCCTTAGCCGTTTTGATTGCACTAATAGCTTTTGTTGTTATAATGGCTTTAGGCAGCCATAAGCGGCAGCAGGCTCAAAACAGCCCTACACCTACACCTACTCAAACCGCCACTCCTACAACTACGCCTATAGAAACGCCCACTGCAACTGAGCCTTCAACTCCGACTCCTTCAGTGTCCCCTGAGGTCACTCCGGATCCAGAGCCATCCTATGTAATTCGGACTGACTATGAGCTTTTCAAGCCCAACGAAGTTGGCGAGATACCGGTGCTAATGTTTCATAACTTCATTGAGGCTTATGAACCTAAGACTGAAAAAGATTATACCACTACCTTCGGGGAGTTTGAGGCTTTATTGCAAACGCTCTATGATCAGGGCTTCCGACTTATCAGCATGCAAGACTTCATCGATTGCAATGTTTCGGTTCCAGCCGGTACCATGCCCATGGTTTTTACGTTTGATGATGGTTCAAAAGGGCAATTCAACCTGATCGAGGAAAATGGGACCTTAAAAGTTAATCCCCAATCAGCAGTTGGCATTATGATGGCTTTTAATGAGAAACACCCTGATTTCGGACTTAAGGGCATATTCTATGTCAACATGGATAAAGGGGATAAGACCTTTGAAGGCGCGGCCTCCCTTCGTGAACGGTTTGAATTGCTTCAGGGTTTAGGCTTGGAGCTGGGTACCCATACCTGGGGTCATGTAAACTATACGGAAATAAAGACATCTGAAAAGATTAAGGAAAGCCTGGGCAAGAATCAGGAAAAGGCTGAGGAAGTTCTTCCTGGGCTGCGTTTCTATTCTTTAGCGCTGCCCTATGGAAGTAGGCCCGCTGATGAGAGCTTAAGACCTTACTTAGAGGATGGTAATTATAATGGCGTGGCGTACCATCATGAAACCATTTTGGCCGTCGGTGCCAACCCTTCAGTACCTTCAATCAGCAAGAAATATAATTATCGCTATGTGAGTAGAATTCGTGCACAGGGGAGAGTGGCCGTGGATGCCGATCTTACCTGGTGGATACCTAAGATGACCCCTGAGCGTATGTTTGTTAGCGATGGCGACCCAAAAACCATTGTTGTACCTGCAAACAAGGAGGATAAAGTAGATATAGAAAAATTAAGGGGCATGAAACTCATTACCTATTAAAGGTACTTTCCCAAGCTTTGATGCTAAAGTTTTCCACAGGTAAACCTTGATTTATGTTACGAAATGATGTAAAATAAATAATATAGTTTCCATTAAACATTTTATAGGACAATTGATAATATCCCAATCCGGTAATAGGTATTACCGGATTGAGGTTTTTTTTCATTATTTTTTTTGTTGGAAGGAGGAATTTGAGATGTCAGTATCAAAGGATATGGAGAAGAACTTAGATGAGCTTGACGTTAAGAGAAAAGCGGTTAAGCTTGTGATCGCCCATCTTAAAAAAAAGGTTTCTAAAGAATATCTGGGCATCGAATATCTTGTTAATTGGTTGGACGAGATGGATGAACTCCTAAAGAAAGAAGATTTCGACATCAAGGAGTACTATGCCATGAGAAGGGAATTAAATAGCGTCGTCGAGAGCACTTTAGATGAAGAGATGCGGGGGAAGATAAGAAATTCCTGGCAAAGCTTCGGTAAAGCGTTAGATAAAAAAGTAGAACCCTACTAAAAGCCTCGATGAGTTCAACATCGAGGCTTTTTTGTTTACGGGTCGAGGCTTGTGGTGCATTCCGGTGGGAATGTACCTTTATTAAGAGAAAAAGGTTTTGATAAGCGAGCTACAGGTTTGATTTCTCAACATTCTACTGCCGAGCTGACATGTCGAAATCATCACTATAACGCGTACATGATAGGAATGAAAAAGCTCTTCAGATTTTAAAAAATTTGAAGAGCTTTTAACATTTATTACAGCTGACATTGAAGATTGTCTTAAAGGGCTTGAATAAAGCTTTTACCAGATATGACGGAGGCTTTTACACTTTCCGTAGAAGGCCCTCCGGGAACCCTTCTTTCATTGACACAGGTCTCAAGGCCAATCGCCTCATAAACATCATGATCAAACCTGTCTGAGAAAAGATGAAGCTCATTTAAACCCATCTCATTGAGGCCTTTTCCTTTTTCAATGCAATAGGCTACCATACGGCCGGTTATTTCATGGGCATCCCGGAAGGGGAAGCCCTTTTTTACCAAGTAGTCAGCTAAATCGGTGGCATTGGTAAAGCCGCCATTAGCCGCATTATATAGGTTGGCCTTTTTAATTTTCAAGGTTTCCAGCATACGAGAAAAAATGGGAAGGCAGAGCTTAACGGTGTCAACTGCATTAAAAATGGCCTCCTTATCTTCCTGCATATCCTTGTTATAGGCTAAAGGAAGGCCTTTCATCACCGTTAAGAGGGCCATGAGACTGCCAAAGACCCGACCGCTTTTTCCACGGACCAGCTCAGCCACATCCGGATTCTTTTTCTGGGGCATGATGGAGGACCCCGTGCTGTAAGCATCATCGAGCTCCACAAAAGAAAATTCATGGGAGCTCCAGAGAATAATCTCTTCACTGAACCTTGACAGATGCATCATAACAAGAGAGAGGCAAGAAGCCAATTCAATAATAAAGTCCCGATCACTGACCCCATCCAGACTATTTTCGGTGATGCCATCGAATTCCAACTCATCGGCAACCATTTGCCGGTTTAGGGGATAGGTGGTTCCCGCTAAAGCTCCTGAGCCCAAGGGCATTACATTCATACGCTTAACGCAATCATTCAGGCGCTCCACATCCCGGCGAAACATTTGGAAATAAGCCATGAGATGGTGGGCCAGGGTTATGGGCTGCGCTCGCTGTAAATGGGTATATCCAGGCATGATGGTGTCATAGTGGTTCTCGGCAAGCTTGATCAAAACTTCAAGAAGACCTTTTAGCATACCTTTGAGCTCATGGACTTCATCCCTAAGGTAGAGTCTGATATCCAATGCTACTTGATCATTTCGGCTTCTGCCGGTATGGAGGCGTTTACCCACATCACCGATACGGGAAATGAGGATGGATTCAATATTCATATGAATGTCTTCAGCCGAGACCTCAAATTCCACCAAGCCCGTTTCAATATCATCCAGAATCTCAAAGAGTGTTTTTCGAATTAGCGCAGCGTCTTCTTCGGGAATTATTCCGCAAAGACCTAGCATACGCACATGTGCCGCACTTCCTCGGATATCCTGTCGATACATCCTGCTGTCAAAATGTATAGAGGTGTTAAAGTCATCCATTAACTGATCGGTGTTCTTTGTAAATCGTCCGCCCCAAAGCTTCATACCAAGCATCTCCATCCTTTAGCTTATGTCATTTTATTCTGTCAGTTTCAAATCATTGAAATCATGGATTGTGATATTTAATCACTAATCTTTAATATTATTAAGCTTCTTCATGCTCGCTTGTACCTTTAGAGGCAGGCCAAAGAGATTAATGAAGCCCTCCGCATCCTTCTGATTGTATACCGCATCCTCTCCAAAGGTGCAAAGCTCTTCACTGAACAGGGAATAGGGGGATTCAACGCCAGCCGGGATAATATTACCTTTGTACAGCTTAAGCTTAACCTTACCTGTGACGTATTTTTGTGTGGCATCCACAAAGGCTGAAAGGGATTCACGTAAAGGTGTAAACCATTGGCCAAAATAGACAAGCTCTGCAAAGCGCTGGGAAACCAATGCCTTATAATGAGCTGTATCTCTGTCCAGCGTAATATTTTCAAGCTCCTGATGGGCAGCATACAGGATGGAGCCACCCGGAGTCTCGTAGACACCTCTGGACTTCATGCCTACCAAACGGTTCTCTACAATATCGATGATACCGATACCGTTCTCACCGCCAACCTTGTTTAGGAACTTCATAAGCTCAATAGGCGGAAGCTTTTCGCCATTGACTTTAACGGGGATACCCTTTTCAAACTCAATCTCCACATATGTAGGATGATCAGGAGCCCTTTCAGGGGTGACCGAAAGCTGAAGAAGCCTGTCATAAATGGGCTCGTTGGCCGGGTTCTCAAGCTCGGAACCCTCATGGCTCAAGTGCCAGATGTTCTTATCACGGCTATAATTATCCTTCTTGCTTACAGGAATTGGGATATTCCGCTCTGTTGCATAATCAATGGCATCCTCTCTTGAACGGATATTCCAGATTCTCCATGGTGCAATGATTTTAAGGTGGGGGGCAAGGGCCTTAACAGTGAGTTCAAAACGAACCTGGTCATTACCCTTTCCGGTAGCTCCATGGGCGATAGCCGTAGCACCTTCTTTTTCTGCTATTTCTACCAGGCGCTTTGCAATAATGGGCCTTGCAAAGGAAGTTCCCAGGAGGTATTTACCCTCATAGACCGCTCCGGCCTTCAAGGTAGGATAAATATAATCGGTAATAAAAACCTCTGTAAGATCTTCTATATAGATCTTGCTGGCACCGGTTTTAATCGCTTTTTCGTTAAGGGGCTCCAATTCCTCACCCTGACCCACGTCAGCCGCCATGGCGATGACCTCGGCATCATAGTTCTCTTTCAACCATGGAATAATGATGGACGTATCAAGACCACCTGAATAGGCGAGTACGATTTTTTCCTTGCTCATTTTAAAATCTCTCCATTCTGTGATAAGATAAGATTAGTAATCATTTTTATAATTATACGTGATTATGTATATTTATGCAATACGTTGAATAATGATTTTATACGAAAGAACACGACTATTATTTGTGCAATTTCTATTCAATTTAAACGATTCAAATAAGTAGCTGTGTAGGGGAAGACATGATTATAGTAGGTATAGATCCGGGCTTTGCCATTACAGGTTATGGGGTACTCGACTATGTTGGTAATAAATTTCGCCTTCTGGATGTGGGCGTCATAACCACCGAAGCCAGCCTTGAATTGTCTGACAGGCTCCTCGTTCTCAATGACGGCCTTGACGCTCTTATTGCAAAATACAGGCCTGATGCCATGGCAGTAGAGGAATTATTCTTTAACACCAATGTAAAAACAGCTATAAAAGTAGGGCATGGTCGTGGCGTGGCTTTGCTTTCTGCAGCGAAAGCGGGGGTGAAGGTTTACGAATATACACCCTTGCAGGTCAAACAGTCTGTTGTAGGCTATGGCCGCGCTAAGAAGGAGCAAGTTCAGCAGATGGTCAAGGTACTTTTAAACCTTGAGAAAATCCCAAAGCCCGACGATGCTGCAGATGCTCTTGCAATAGCCATCTGCCACGCGCATAGCAGCGGCTCCCTGAACCGTCTGAATATGATGAGAAAATAGAGGTGCGGAGCACCACAAGCCTCGACCCGTAAATAGAGGTGAATTTCAGAGAAATACACCACAAGCCTCGACCCGTAAATAGAGGTGAATTTCAGAGAAATACACCACAAGCCTCGACCCATAAATAAAGGTGCGGAGCACCACAAGCCTCGACCCATAAATAGAGGTGCGTTCATCAAAACACACCTCTACGTGATTAACAGCTTTAAAATCAGGGCATGAAAAATGCCGGTCCTCTGGAAACCGGCAATGGAATATGGCTGCGGATTAAGGATTTGAACCCTAACAAACTGAGCCAGAGTCAGTCGTGCTACCGTTACACCAATCCGCAACGACGAAGACTATTATAATATGATTGAAAGACGATTTCAAGTCCTTTTTATATTTTTATTTTTTTGACTATTTTTTTAACACTATCGGTTACCAAAGCTAATAAAAAACCACGACCGTGATATTGTTCTGTACGCTGTCAAACAGTATACCTTAAGCAGTATATGGCGAGTCCAGAGCATGACGGACTGAAAAAACTATTTACGTTTTTGCTTGAGAATTTTTAATACAAGAAATACAATGGGTAAAAAGACACTTCATTTGAAAGGAACCTATGATGGAATATTTCAGCGTAAAAAAAGCGCTGCGTATCAAAAATTGGGTTCAAAGCCACCAGCTGCTGTGCATCCTGCTGGCGGCAGTTTTTACGATGATTGTACTGACGGCGCTGACAGCATTGATCAACCTTCCATGGCTAGTAGAAGAAACTTCCAAAATCATGACAGTCACAGAGCAAAACGGCGTTTATGACCTAGCTGGAATTATAAAATCGGACGCTCCCATAATCCGCCTTGCTCCCGGTAATACTTACTATCCCAATACATACCTGCTGCCAGAAAACGTTAGTGCCACCATTCCCGAAAGCACCAGCCGCTTTGAGGAAATCCGCGCCCTTTACCTCTCCCAGCGGTTTATTGTGATGCTCCCCGACAACAGCGATACCTATACGCTTTCTTTTAAGCTGTCCGGCCGCCACGCCATGCGAGTCTATGTTAACGGCAGGCTGGCCGCACAAGCCGGCCACCCTGGGACTGTCAAGCAGGATACGGAGGTTTGGGATAACAGCATCACCTTCAATGCCTCTTCTGTAAACGGAAAAATGGATATTATCCTCCACAGCGCGCAGTTTTATCATGCCAAGAAAGGCGCGTCACTAGCAGTGCTCAACCTAAGCAAGCAGGGTGTGGGTATGGAACCCTTTGCTTCGGATCGTATCAAAGGCCTGTTGGTCATGGGTGCGTTGCTTAGTGCGGCTATATTGCTGCTGGGCCTTTATCTGATGCTGGCGCGTACAAAGGCAACTTTGTATTTTGCTCTGGCCTGTTTTACCATGGCCTTGCGAGAATGCGTGCAAAGTCAAGCGTGGACGTATTTCCCCATTCCCGGCAACATCTCCTTTATGCTGGAATATTTAAGTATGGTGCTGCTGACGGTTTTCCTTTCCCTGTATCTGGGGCAATATGCGTTAAATAAATTTTTGAAGGGCATTCTGTATGCCGCACTCATTGGTTCCGGTATCTATGGAATGTGTGTGCTTTTTAGCGATTCCGTTTTCTACACCTCTATACTGAAATATTATCAGCTGCTGCTCATTTTGTGTATCATTCCGGGCATTTCAGGGTTATTCTGGAAGCTGCGCCATCCTATAAAAGAGCAGATAGCAGCGCTATATGGCATTGCAGTTTTCTATCTTTCCGCTGTGGCAGATTTGGTCATGTACCTTGACATTTTCGACGATTTGAAAGCAAGTCTGCCGGTAAGTGAATTGGCCATGCTGATTTTCGCTATGGCACAGGCTTTTTCGCTATATTTGATGAACAACCGGGTGCTAGCTGAGGCCAAGGAAGCTGAGCAGAGGCTGGTGTTGGAAAAGGCTGCTTTAGAAAACCTTGATCGGATGAAAACAGAATTTTTGGGAAATGTGTCCCATGAACTGAAAACACCGCTCACGGTCATGAGCGGCTATGCACAGTACAGCCAGAAAACCCTTTCTGGAATGCCGGAGATGTTCGAGGTGGAAAGCAGCATGAAGCTCATTTCCTCCGAGGCTGACAGGCTTGCGTTGATGGTCACACAGATCCTCGACGCAACCCGCATTGAGGAAGGCCGCATGATGATTGATCTTCGCCCTGCGTCTATCACCGCCATTATTCAAAGGACGGCCAATACCTATTACCCGGTGTTCTCGAAAAACAACAACTCGCTCCGGATTAAAGGTAGTAGTGATGTTCCAAATGTTCTGTGTGATGAATCACGCATCTCTCAGGTGTTGGTTAACCTGATTTCCAATGCGGCCAGACACACCTGCGACGGCGTGATTACTATTTCAGCTGAGGCCGGAGATTCTGCAGCTATAGTGACCGTTGCCGACACCGGCGAGGGCATTGCACCAGAGCGTCTGCCCTATTTGTTTGAACGCTTCAAAAGCTGGGAGAAGGAAAAAGCCCGCACCGGCAAGGAAACCGGCACGGGACTTGGATTATATATCTGCAAGCATATTATCGAATCCCACGGAGGGGAAATAACCGTGAGCAGCACCCCCGGCGAAGGCACAACCTTCAGTTTTACGATTCCCTTTGAAACAGAACCTTGAGGAACAGATAATTCCTGCTGCTTGTTGTGCAAAGCTCAAAGGCGCTGCCATCATCCAATCGCAGCTTTCTGCGGAGGTTGGCAATATGTGTCTTAACTGTGTTTTTATATACGCCGGTCGGTTCGCCCCAAACGGCACGGTAGAGGTCTTCCGCCGATAGCTCCTGCCCCGCATTACTGGCCAGGTGCGCAAGCAGTTGCAGCTCCTTTTGAGCTAGAGTGATGTCCTCGCCGTTTAGGGTTGCCTTGCCGGAGTGCAGATCAATGGTGAGCGGTGGAAGCTCAATCCGCCCTGCACCGGAAAGCCCCTGTCTGCGAAGCTGCGCCATGACCCGTGCGGAAAGCACATCAAGGTTATAGGGCTTGACGATGTAATCATCGCCGCCGCACATAAGACCCCTTACAATATTCTCATTATGGCCCATACTGGTGAGGTAGATGATGGGTGCTGTGGTGGTTTTGCGAAGCTCCGAACAGAAGTCGTAGCCGGAGCCGTCCGGCAGCATCACATCCAAAAGAACAAGATCGGGCGGCCGTTCCCACAGCTTGGCTCTCGCCTCATCGAGCGTCTTTGCCGTGTCCACCTGATAGCCCTGTTCCTCAAAATGCCGTCTGTTCAGTGAGAGGACATCCGTCTCATCCTCAACCATCAATATCCTTGGACTACGCATCATACCCCTCCTTTTTCAGCCCATGAGCCAGACGTTTTTCGTCCGGCTCTTTTTTTTAAAACTGGTAAATTATTCTTTACCATTGCCCCGACCCTTTCCCGAAAAGACTATGCTCATTATACAGGATGGCGAGAGGCTACCCTGAGTGTATAGCGCAAAACGTTAATTGTCAACTTAGAACAAGGGGGTGATGGCTTATGCTTAAAATCCTGCGTGTAGGGATTGTAGGCGACGATATGCTGGACGTGCAGCTTGACAATGGCAATATCCTGATGCTGGAGCTTGCCTCACTGCTGAAAAGACCCGATATCGCACCGCTGAGAGAGGAAGATCGCATCCTCTACCCAAGAACGGATGGGGAGCGTGTTTACTGGCGGGATGGGCCAAGTATAACGCTGGATGAAATCATGAAAATGCTGGAAAGCGAAAAGCCGGGAGGATAAAGCAGAACAAGCGACATTTGTAGGCGAATATTAGAGAAAATGAAATGAGGAGGTTTTTAATATGTCGTTGTTTATTATTTTAATTGGTATCGGCATTATTCTCTTAGGTTACTTTTTTCACAAAAAGCACAAGGATTTGGAGCGCACCTGCACCATGCAGACAACCGGAGAAGTAATCCAGATGGATCGCCGTGAGGAAACTCATACCGAAACAGACGATGACGGACACAGAACAACAAGGACAACTACCACGTATTACCCGGTTTTTCAGTATGCCGTGAACGGAAGGAGTATCCAAAAAACGTCTTCAACGGGAACCGGCCGTCCGCGATTCAGCGAGGGGCAGAGTATAACGATTCTGTATGACCCCGAAAATCCTGAGCGTTATTTTGTGGCGGAGGATAAGGCTGCGGGCCGCTTCGGAATCTACTTTATGGCATTTGGTGCGGTGGTATTCATAATCGGGATTGTCTCACTGTTTGTTCCCTTTAGCAGATAAGCCCATAGACGCCTTACAGGGTTTCAACTGGCAAATTACAGACTAGACGTAAATCTTAATGGAGGTAAAATAATGAAACGAATTCTTAAGCTTATCACAACCACTTGTCTTGCCTTGTGTCTTATTTTCTCTATCTGTGGGCGGGCCTATGCAGACTATACATATCGCTCGTCAGACTATGTTTCTGTAACAAAAAACAAAAGCTACAACAAGGACGGGAAATATTGGATGAGTTTCAATCTGAAATGCACAACCCTTACCAGTTCGACTGTCGCATTTAGTGCAAAGCTCTTAAATTCTTCCGGAAAAGCCGTGATCACTTGGAAAGCCAAGGAGTTCAGTGGCGGGCATAGCGAAACACTAAACTTTGGCACAGATTTTTCTAAGCTTTCCAGCGGAAGCTATACCTTTATTCTGACCGCCGCCCTTACCTATAACTCTATGAGTTCCACAAGTAAACCCTCATGGAACTGGAAATACACAATCACGCACAAATCCTCCTCTACAGTTTCTTTTAAAGGCTATGAAAAAGTGTTGAACGACGAGGGGGAAGAGCAACACAAATTTACGATAGGCTGTAAAAATGCCAAGGGCAAAACGGTTATCCTGCGGATATTCGACAGCAACGGCCAAATGGTTACATTGATCGAAGGGCCAACACTGAAGAGCAACGATACAAGCGTATGGTTTAAGTGGAACGGTTACATGGATATAGGATCAGGATATAAGTGTACGTCAGGGGAGTATACCGTTCAGGCTTACTTTCATGGCCAAAAAGAGGTAATTGAAAAGACGTATAATCTGAGAATACATTGAGGAGGTGCGATTCATGAGAAAGCTGTTGACAGTAATGACGCTTGTAACGGCTCTGCTTATATGCTCAAGCTGCTACAGAGATGAAGATACCACCGGCAGCCAAACGCCCAATCCAACTGAAAGCAACCTATCAAGTCCCGTAGACAGCCAAACACCATATCCCAATGGTGCCGGAGCTTGGGAATCCGTATCCGGCAGTTATGTCCGAGAGGATTCCAGCCAGTATAATAACGCAGTGCTTCAGATGAAATATCTGTCCAACAGTTGCGCCATGTTCGAGTTTCGGCTGATGGAGGGCAGCGAGTCGGAGGATATTGCCGATACGCTGGTTCTACCCTTTGTCCTGGTTGTGGGAGAAGACGGTGTAGGCCGCTATGAAACGCTGCCCGAAAGTGAGAAGCCCTTCAGTATAGCCTTTGCCCTGTCCGAGGACGGACAGAGCGTGACCGTCACACATACCGGCGAGCTTTCTATTTCCCCGGATGGCGTATATACCTTCATCGATAACAGCTTGGAAGTATCGGAGGTATCTGCCCTTGCGATACTTGATCATCTGCCGACAGCGGCCACCAGTCTTAACCATAACAATGGCGCCTACACCATACAATATCCCGAGGAGCTGATCGCGGATTGGTTCTATCCGGTGCAGGCGGTCTTTGATGATAGTGGCGCGGTTTTAGCGAAGTTTCTGATTGCCAAGGATCTCAGTGCCGTTTACCGTGCGGATGATGATATAGAGCCGGTTTTGATTTTCGGCAGTGCCCAGCCTATGCTAGACGCTGAAACGATCCTTTTCAGGGATGAGGAGGATGAAGGTGGCGAAGAAGCCCCCGAGTGGGCTGATCAATCCCAGTCGGTTGTTTGGGCGGAGCTCGAAGGCGGTGTAAACCTTGCAATCGGGCAAGAGAGCCGTTTGACTGTAATGATGCCATGGCAGCTGCCCTATACGTTGACAGCAGAAAGCTCGGACAAATCGGTGGTTGATGTGGATGAAAACGGCATGGTAAAAGCGGTTTCTGTAGGTCAGGCGACTATATCCGGCACCATTACGGTGGATGACGGGAAAAAGGATTTTTCTATTGAAGTATCGGTTGAGGCGAATCGAGAGACCGTGCAAACCGAAATTTAGTAAAAAGAGGTGCTTATCATGAAAAAATTTATAGTTATTTGCTTAGCAATTCTATTCGCATTTACACTGTGTTCCTGTGGTGAATCAGGCAGAGCGTCTAATGATCCCCGAGAACAGCCTACTTCTACCAAAAGTGGTGGCCCCGTTTCCTCTGACAAGAATGACAGTTCCGGAGGTCAATCGAGCAACCCCGCACAGTCAGACCCCGGGGATAGCAACTCTACCCCTGACCCTTGGAGCGATCCCGGTGACACCGGTAGTGACAACCCCGGTCAAGGAGATCCCGGAGACACAAATCAACACGAATGGTGGGGAACGTATAAAAGCGATGACCTCGGATTTTCGATTGAGATCACAGAATATAGCGGAAGCGATTTTTGGGCTGAGATTATCCTGCTCAGGAACGGCAATGTTGTTTTAGCCGGCAGGGCTGCAATCAGTGCCGAAGACGACTATCTGGCCGTACTTGATGATATTGGCTTTTACCTTTACGAGGATTACAGTGCCATCGACATTGTTGCTTCCGAAAGCTCTGATTTGGCCCATATGCGTGGGCAATACATGAAGATTGAGTAAGGAGAGGCCAAAGGCGGTACCGAATAGAGGTGGAATATGAAATTTATTAAAAGAATTTTAGGATTTGACAGCCCATACTCTTGGATGAAGTGGCTAAAAATAGCTTTTGCTGTCGTTGCTTTAATCATTGCCTTTACATTTTGGCGGGGTTTCGGATTCATGATTATGAATGGCGGCATTATCGACATAATTCTTGCGCTCATTTTATTTGCCCTACTGTCCGGTCCGATTCTTCTCATCATGATGGGTATTGCCACACTGATCGGTGCCATAATCGGAGGTACGCTCAGTGGGATGAGGCAGCGCAAAAGCTTTAAGGAGACCGCAGAAACCGGCTCCATTGAGCTGATGTCATTGGAGAAGCTGCGTATGAAATCGCAGGTTCTTGACTTTCTCTTTATCCTAGCGGTGATTTTCCTGATTATTCTGAGTTTTTTCCTGGTGGAGCCCTTGTATGACGTTTTCGGTGAAAAGGGCTTTGAGGCAGCCTTTTACGGTTACAT
>JAEYPI010000191.1 GCA_023410885.1 Bacillota bacterium | reverse complement strand
TAATGATGGTATGTACACAATAGGAATGAGCTTCGAGCCTCAAGGTATGTACACAAAAGAGGATGCGATTACGGATAAATATAGATTTGATTTCTATAATATCAGGGGTTATAATGCCCCAATTAGTTTATATGATCTATCCAAGATAGTTATTGGAAAGAATACAGTGCATCTGCAATTTGAAAACAAGGAGCAGGTCGAGGAATATATTGCATATGAGTTTGAAGATTCAGCAATAGGCAATATCAAAAGAAACGGAAGCTATATGAGAATTGACACTGGATGTGCCTTGTTGGAATTCTTTACTCCTGAAAACGGTATAAAATTTACGTTTAAAAATGGCGTTAATTTTATTGATTTTGAGGATGGCGTCTACGGACCCCAAAAACAGTATAAAATAGAGCCGCGTATGCTAAAACCAGGTGAAACAGTTGATATGAATATGCAGATAGATTCGGAACATAGGAAGCTATATTCTAAAATTGATGCTATTCTGGCTAAAATCATCAAGGCCGGTATGACTGAAGAACAAAAAGTCAAGGCTATTCATGATTATGTTGTAACATATATCACATATGACTCCAACTATGATGATGAAGAGACGATAGAGAATTTGTTGAAAACCATAGAAAAAGGACGAGGCGTATGCTTAGACTATACCATGTTGTTTCAATCCTTGTGCGACAGGGCATCCATTCCATGTATCACTGAGGCTGGTAGTGTTAGCACATCACCAATTGATCATGCGTGGAACGTTGTGTTTTTGAACGGCCAATGGAAATTTATTGATACAACCTGGGATGATGGCAATCCAAAGAAAATCTCGTATGCATACTATTTAGTGGATAAATTTACATTTATGAAGGATCATACCCCTATGATGGGTGTTCCTGAAGAAGCGTTGTGTCCTGAAATTGACGGGATGAAAATAAAGACTCAAGACGAATTAAGGGTCTATCTTCTGCAGAAATTCTATTGGATTGATGGCTTTACAGTGTCTTTCAGAATGACCGACAAAAATGTAAAGCCAAACATTGGTTATCTATGGCCTACTGCTGAAGTAAAGGTTATCCTGACATATGATTCAAAAAATGATTTGTACACAGTATCTGCAAAGGCTAGATAAGAATTGCTCAGGGTTATGCCAGATAAGGGACAGATCAAAGTTAAAGAAGCTATTCAAAGCCAAGAGCCATCTCTTCAATAAGAGGTGGCTTTCTTCAATACTTCAACCCCAAAAGAAAAAATAAAATGCTACTATTATTAAGTCTTGACAAAATTGTTAATAAAATTTATAATGTGTATATACGCTATACACAGTATAAATAGAGGTGGGTGATAAACGATTGAATATCATCATTTCCAATGCATCGGATAAACCAATATATGATCAAATTGTAGATCAAATAAAAAACATGATTATTAACGGGGATTTGAAAGAGGCGGAAATGCTGCCTTCCATCAGAAATCTGGCCAAAGAGATTCAGATAAGCGTTATTACGACCAAAAGAGCTTATGAGGAATTGGAGCGGGAAGGATACATTGTGAGTGTGCCGGGCAAAGGTTCTTTTGTATCTGCACAAAACAAGGAATTGCTCAGGGAGGCGCGGATAAGAATTGTAGAAGAAAAGCTATCGGAAGCAGTATCCGCTGCAAAAACTATCGATATTTCATGGGAAGAATTACACAAAATGTTGAAGCTATTATATGAGGAGGATTAAGATGGCACCAATTTTAGAAATGAAGGGGCTTCGTAAATCATTTAAGGACTTTAGCCTGAATGGAATCGATCTCACGCTGGAAAAGGGCTATATTATGGGGTTTATCGGTCCTAACGGTGCTGGCAAAAGCACAACCATCAAACTCATCATGAACTTGCTTAAAAAGGATGGGGGAGAGATTAAGATATTTGGGAAAGACCATGTAGCAGATGAACAGGAAGTGAAGAACCGGATAGGCTTTGTCTTTGATGAGAACTACTTTTATGAAGAATTGACAGTCACAGAGATGAAATGGGTGCTTGCTCCTGTTTATAGAACATGGGATGAGAAAGCCTTTCAAAGATATTTAAAGGAGTTTCAACTGCCCCCCAAAAAGAAAATCAAAGAGCTGTCAAAAGGTATGAAAATGAAATTCTCTCTGGCCATTGCACTTTCCCATCAGGCCGATTTGCTCATTATGGACGAACCGACTTCGGGTCTTGACCCATTGGTGAGGGCCGAGCTTCTGGAGATTTTGTCACAAGTCATACAAGACGAGAACAAAGCCGTTTTCTTCTCCACCCATATTACATCGGATCTTGATAAAATTGCGGATTATGTTACCATGATCAATCAGGGCGAGGTAATACTGAGTATGGCAAAGGATGATCTTTTGAATAACTTCGGCCTTGTAAAAGGCGATAGAGCGCTCTTGGACAGTAATACCAGAAAGGTCTTTGTGGGTATCAAAGAAAATCAATTTGGGTTTGAAGGTCTGACAAAAGACAGAAAGCAGGCTAAACAACAGTTTAGCAATAAGATCATTGTCGAAAAGCCTACTCTTGAAGATATCATGCTCTATTATACAAGGAGGAATTTGAATGCTTAACTTAATTGCTAAGGATATACTCATACAAAAGAAACAGGCACTTTTTAGCCTTGTCTATGTCCTGCTAATAATATTTTCTTTTCAAAGTATGGGAGAAGGTATGTTTTCAGCGAGCGTTGTAGCTTTTACCTATATGATGGTCATGACTTCCTGTGCCTATGAGGAGAAGAATAAAGCGGATATTATGATGAACAGCTTACCTATAAAACGCTCTGCTATTGTGCTTGCCAAGTATCTGTCTGTCGTTGTGTTTTTCATAATGGGAACTTTAGCCTATATCATCATCACGTCCATCCTTACCATTTCGGTATTCCCTATAAAGGTATATCCCTTATCGTTGGAAGGAGCTATTGGTGGATTTATGGCGGTAAGTCTTTTATCCGGATTTTTTCTTCCTGTATTCTTTAAAGTGGGCTATATAAAATCCAAAATCTTTAATTTCATTTTGTTCTTTGTCTTTTTCTTAGGGATTTCTTCGATTGCCGGTTTGCTTAAAAACAATGAAAAAATCGGTTTACTAAAAAATATAGCTGATTTTTTTCAATCTAAGGGTGATCTCTTTATTGCCGCTTTTGTATTAGGGGCCGTTGTCATTTTTGTGTTTATTTCTTATAGTCTCGCAACCTGGTTTTATAAGAAAAGAGAATTTTGAGGGGATACAAAAGCCTAGATGTACAATACAAATAGTACTTAGAAATTGGTTAAGCGGATGTATCCCCTTGACCTTTTTCTATTTAACGTAAAAAATCCTGAAACTTATGAATATAACAGGGGTTGAGCCTATTGCTGGATTCTGTTAAGAAGACGTTTATATAAGACAATGTAACAATATGATTAAAATGTTGCTTTAAAATATTTCGACAAAATTCGACTTATTGTTACATAAATATACCACTCACGTTAAATTTATTCAAGGTAATTCTATATTATTGTTCCTTAAAATTGGACAAGTGAGTACAACTCATCTTTTTGGTCCTGATTAACACCAATGTAACGAAGCGTGATTCTCTGTGAACTATGGTTAAATGTATCCATTATCAGTCCTATATTAT
>JAEYPI010000177.1 GCA_023410885.1 Bacillota bacterium | reverse complement strand
GCGGGTCAGGCAATTAGCATTAGATTTGACCCAAGATTGTAAGTCTGATTATGAAAGGGTTAAAACGATTGAAAGCTATCTTCGTAACAATTTTACCTATACCTACAATGCCAAGCATGTCCCGGAGGGAAGGGACTTTGTGGATTATTTTTTATTTGAAGAAAAGAAGGGTTATTGTACGTACTTTGCGACCGCAATGGCGGTGCTCCTTCGATATCTTGATATCCCGACCCGCTATGTGGAAGGCTATGTTCTTCCCGAGGACAGTAATAATGGTATCTATACCGTTACAAATAGAAATGCCCATGCTTGGGTTGAGGTCTATTTTGAAGGGTTTGGATGGTTAACCTTTGAACCCACATCGGCCTATGCCGATACAATGAATTATCAGATGACCGCTGAAACCATGGGACTGTTAGACTATCCCTTAATACCTTATTATGAGGAGTTTCTTGAGGATTATCAGGGAAAGGAGGTCAACTATAATCCAATTCCAATGGATGAAGAGACAGCTTCTTCATGGGACCAATGGGCTATGTATATACCATGGCTTTTGGTGGGACTATTGGTGCTTTCTTATGGGATTAACCTCATGGCGTTATTTATCGGAGGAATCCATCTACGACGTCTTAAAGGCAGAAAAAAGATTATCAAGCACTATGAAATGATGCTCAAGTGGTTCTCAATTGTGGGCTCATCTGTCAAACCCGGTGAAACAGTGAAAGAATTTAGCCGGAGAGTGGATGGAATGTACCTTTTTTATCCTACAAATTTTGAAACAGTAACCGATATTTTTATAAAAGTTCGATATGGAAACTATGAAGTGAATAATGAAGAAATTGAAATAGTGGAACATTTAGCCAAGAAGCTCAAGGAAACTATTATAAGGGAGCTGGGTATTAAGCGCTTTATACCCCTTCGCGTGCTTATTCTGGGTATTTGAAAAACCATTGATTTTTGATTAAAGCCGTAAAAGTATTCTTTTTTGAGGTGTACATTATTATGAGCTAGTGTTATGATAGAATTAAACGGGGTAGAAGATTTTTTTCTACGAGGGGGACTAGACATAAATGAACGAAACTCTTAAATTAATTAATATTACTGATAGAAAACCCTTATATCAAGCACCTGTTATTGAAAGCCTCAAAGATATGCTTGAAAAATGTGAGGCTCATTATGGAGCCCAAATTGCCTTCAACTATCGTAGTGATCCTCAGAAGCCTAAGGAGAGCAAAACCTACAGTCAATTCTTGCATGATGTTAATTCTTTGGGCAGCGCGCTTTTGAATCTTGGAATATCTGATAAGCGGATTGCCATTATTGGTGAGAACCGATATGAATGGATTGTATCCTATTTAGCCACAGTCAATGGGGTTGGTATTGCCGTACCCCTCGACAGAATGCTTCCGGCCAATGAAATTGAGCCCATGTTGGAACGTGGAGAAGTAGATGTTTTGGTCTATTCCCGTTCTTTTCAGTCGGAAGTAGAAGCAATAGCCTCGCGCAATACCAGGCTTAAGGCCCTTATCTGTATGAATCCCCAAAGGGATGAGGATGTTGACAGGCCGGGCTTCTATTCGTTTTATGAGCTTTTATGTCAAGGTGATGACCTTCTCAAATCAGGATTTGATGCCTACATAAATGCTAAAATAGACCCCCAGGCTTTGAGAATTTTGCTTTTCACCTCAGGAACATCTTCTACTTCTAAAGCAGTTATGCTTAATCACAGCAACATTTGTGCCGATATTATGGCCCTTGGTGGTGTTGTGAGATTCAATCCCGGTGAATCCATTCTCTCTGTTTTGCCCCTTCATCATACTTTTGAGAATACCACCGGATTGCTGTTTCCTCTTTATTTAGGCATGACTATATCCATCAGTGATGGTCTTAAGTATTTATCCAAGAATTTGGCGGAATATATGCCCGTTATATTGGTAGGGGTGCCCTTAATTTTTGATAAATTCAAGGGTCGAATGGTTGATGAATTAAAGAAAAAAGGTCTCTTAAAAAAGGTCAAGCTTTTGATGGGCTTTACCAATGCGCTTCGGTATACGGGACTCGATCTTAGAAGAAAGCTTTATAAGCAGCTGTTGGATGCTTTGGGTGGGAAACTGCGTGTCATCGTTACCGGAGGGGCCGCTATGGATCCTCAGACTGCAAAATGGTATGAGAACATTGGAGTAAAGGTTTATCAGGGCTATGGCCTGACTGAAACTTCTCCTGTTGTGGCTGGCGGTAATGATCGTACTCGTAAAATCGGTACCTGTGGTGAGCCTTTACCGGGTATCACCGTAGCCATTGCCAATCCCGATAAAAACGGTTCCGGTGAGCTTGTTGTAAAGGCCAAAACAGTTATGATGGGTTACTGGAAAAACGAAGAGGCCACCAAAGAGGTTATTCAGGACGGGTGGTTCCGTACGGGGGATCTGGGATGTATTAATAAGCGTGGCCTCATTCAAGTAACCGGCCGCGTAAAATCAATGATTGTTCTCAAAAACGGTAAGAAGGTGTTCCCCGAGGAGCTGGAGTGCCATATTAATAAGCTGGATTACGTAAAGGAATCCCTGGTATGGGGTGAAGCAACTGCAGATGGCACAGTTGATATATGTGCCAAAATTATTCTTGATAAAGAACAAATTGCAAGTATTTTTGCATCGCCGGATAATGAGGATGAGATTAAAAAGCTTTTAGATACCGCTATTAAGGATATCAATAAGCTCATGCCGGTGTACAAAGCCATACGCTATTATGTGTACGGATATGATGAGCTCATTAAAACAACAACACTTAAAGTAAAGCGTTATGTTGAAGCTGACCAGATGCGACATTTACTCAGTCAATTGACCACAACCATCAAAAGTGCAGCTGGAAAGAATATAGATAATCTGAAAGAAATGTTAACCAAAAGAATCGGCCAACAATAGGCGTAGGGTAGAGAAATCTACCCTTTAATTTTGTGTCGAGGCTTGCGTGCTTTTAGGAACGCACCCTATTTTACTATAAAAGTTTTTAGCGTCATTTGTAAAATGTATTTTTTTTTGTAATATAAAAAACAATTATTTAATAGAAATTTATTTTCTTGCCTTGTATACAAAAAACATTTGTAATATAATTTTTTTGTTAGAATCTAGGGAATACTATCTTGCGACAATTTTGAAAGGAGCATTTACATTATGAGTCAATTCTTAAAAAGAATAACAGAACGTGCCAGGTTAGATAAAAAGACCATTGTTCTTCCTGAGAGCACCGATATTCGTACCATTAAAGCAACAGCCATGATCTTGGATCAGGGTTTTGCCAATGTTATTTTAGTTGGAGAAGAAGATAAGATTAACGCGCTCAAAGGAGATTTGAATATCAGCGGTGCTAAAATTGTTAATCCCGTAACCTCTGACAAATTCGAGGATTATGCCAATACCTTCTATGAGCTTCGTAAAAACAAAGGAATGACTATCGAAAAAGCGCGTGAAACCATGAAAGACCCGCTTTACTGGGGCGTCATGATGGTTAAAAAGGGAGAGGCCGATGGTATGGTAGCAGGCGCTATTAATTCCACAGGTAATACCCTGCGTCCCGCTCTTCAAATCTTAAAAACCGCTCCTAACGTAAAACTGGTCTCCGCATTCTTTATTATGTGCGTTCCGGATTGTGAATACGGTCATAATGGTACCTTCCTCTATGCAGACAGTGGCCTTGTAGAAAATCCAAATGCTGCAGAACTAGCTGAAATAGCTGTTTGCTCTGCTGCCACATTCGAGAATCTTGTAGAAGCTGAGCCCAAGGTGGCCATGCTGTCCTACTCAAGCTATGGTAGTGCCAAGAGCGAATTGGTTGATAAAGTTGTTGAAGCAACAAAGCTTGCCAAGGAGAAGGCTCCTGATGTTCTTATTGACGGTGAGCTCCAGGTGGATGCCGCCATTATTCCTGACATTGCTAAATCCAAGGCGGCTGCAAGCCCGTTGAAGGGAGAAGCCAATGTTCTGGTATTCCCGGATCTGAATGTAGGAAATATTGCCTATAAGCTTACCCAGAGACTTGCCAAGGCGGATGCCTATGGTCCTATTACTCAGGGTATTGCAATGCCGGTTAATGACCTTTCTAGAGGATGTTCAGCTGAGGATATTGTCGGCGTAGTCGCTATTACAGCTGTTCAAGCTCAAGGAATAAAGAGGTAAAAATTAAGGGGGAAATTTTTAAAATGATCATTTTAGTAATCAACGCGGGGAGTTCATCATTGAAGTATCAGCTGATTGATATGAGTGACGAAAAGGTTCTGGCAAGGGGTAACTGTGATCGTATTGGATTATCCGGTTCGGCTATCAAACACAAGACATTTGATGATAGGTCAGTCACAAAAGAGATTGAGATGACCACCCACAAGGACGCAATTTTAGCCCTTATTAAGGTACTTACCCATGAGGAATGGGGCGTCATCAAATCCTTGAGCGAGATATCTGCCGTTGGTCATCGTGTTGTTCATGGAGGAGAAAAGTTCTTTAAGTCGGTTATTATTGATGACGATGTCATGAAAACCATAGAGGAATGCGTTGAGCTTGCACCTCTTCATAATCCCCCCAATATTACAGGTATTAAGGCCTGCCAACAGATTTTAGAGAATATACCCCAGGTTGCTGTCTTTGATACGGCTTTCCATCAGACTATGCCAAAGAAAGCCTATATCTATGCATTACCTTATGAGTATTATAAGAAATATAAGCTTCGTAAGTACGGCTTCCACGGAACAAGCCATAAATATGTCTCCGAGCGTACAGCAATTCTTCTAGGCAAGCCTGCTGACAAGCTAAAGATTGTAACTTGCCATTTAGGTAATGGATCAAGTATTGCAGCCGTTGACTGTGGCAAGACCGTTGATACTTCCATGGGCTTCACTCCTTTGGATGGTTTAGCCATGGGTACACGCTGCGGTTCCATTGACCCTGCAGTTGTCACCTTCTTAATGAATAAGGAAGGTCTTGATACAGAGAAAGTGGATGCCATGATGAACAAGAAGTCCGGTGTTTTAGGTATTTCCGGTGTCAGCAGTGATTTCCGCGACCTGGATGAGGCTGTGGATGCGGGCAATGAGCGTGCTGAGCTTGCATTGGAGGTTTTTGCTTATCAGGTTAAGAAGACCATCGGTGCCTATGCTTGTGCCATGGGTGGCCTGGATGCCGTTGTTTTTACCGCTGGTATTGGTGAGAACAACCCCAAGATGCGTAACATGATATGTGAAGGCCTTGAGTTTATGGGCATTAAGATTGACGCAGATAAGAATAATCAAAGAGGTCTGGAAATTGATGTGAGCGTTCCAGATGCAAAGGTTAGAACCGTTGTTATCCCAACCAATGAAGAACTCGCTATTGCAAAGGAAACCAAAAAATTGGTTGGTTAAAATGTTGACAAGGCATAAGATGCACTATAAAATTGGAAGGTAAAGGGGAGACCCTTTACCTTTTTTATAAAAACAGGTTTTGCGGTTTTTCGGGGTCGAGGCTTGTTGTGCGTACTTTGTACGCACCCTTACCGCTACTTTTTATAAAGCTCTTGGAGGATGAAAAAATGAAGGTATGTAAATTCGGTGGGACATCCATGGCCAATGCCGAGCAGATCAAAAAAGTCTGTTCCATTGTGACAAGTGATCCTGATAGACGTATTGTGGTCGTTTCGGCACCCGGTAAGCGATTTGATTCCGACACAAAAATGACCGATATGCTCATCGATTGTGCAAATAAATACTTAAAAAATGAGAATTATGAGCCTGCCCTCGATAGTATAGTGGCACGTTATGCTGAAATTGCCAGAGA
This sequence comes from Bacillota bacterium, assembly GCA_023410885.1. GTDB lineage: Bacteria > Bacillota > Clostridia > DSM-8532 > DSM-8532 > DTU059. Next base: position 4,203 of record JAEYPI010000177.1, on the reverse strand, counting down.
CCTGGGGCTTGGCGAACAGATCATCAAGGATATTGAAAGCAATATGAAAACCCGCGTTTCTTTACCTTTTGATTCATCGGAAAAATTTATGGATCGCATGAAGGCAGCGGGTGAAGACAATGCGGCACGCTTGATAGCGTATTATTTAAAAACCCAGGGCATACAAGCAGAATATATGAATCCAAAGGATGCGGGTCTTTTTTTAAGCGATGAGTATGGAAATGCCAGAGTGCTCCCCCAATCCTTTAAAAATCTTACAAAGCTAAAAAACACAAAGAGCATTATCATCTTCCCGGGCTTTTTTGGCTATTCTCTGTCTGGAGAAGTCGTTACCTTCCCACGCGGTGGTTCGGATATTACCGGTTCTATTCTGGCAGCTGCTTTAGAAGTAGAGGTTTACGAGAATTTTACCGACGTCGATTCGGTATTTGTTGCCAACCCCAGGCTGATAAAGGATCCGAAGCCCATCTCTGTTCTTACTTACCGGGAGATGCGCGAGCTTTCCTATGCAGGCTTTTCGGTACTTCATGAGGAAACCCTGGAGCCTGTATTCCAAAGAGGAGTCCCTGTCAATATCAAGAATACCAATAATCCTAATGCACCCGGCACCATGATAACACCTACCAGGGATAATCTATTGTGTCCTGTGGCGGGTATTGCAGGTGACAAAGGGTTCTGCTCCATCAATATCAACAAATACATGATGAACCGTGAAATCGGCTTTGGCCGCAAGGTTTTGCAAATTCTGGAGGAGGAGTTTGTTCCCTTTGAGCATATGCCTTCCGGAATAGATGATATTTCCATTATTGTTCGGGAAAAATACCTGGATGATGAGAAAAAAAGCAGCATCATGGAAAGAATCGCTAAGGAGCTGCGTGTTGATAGCGTAAGTCTGGAATATAATCTGGGGCTTGTTATGGTTGTGGGTGAAGGTATGAAGCATACCGTAGGTATTACACGCCGCATTTCCAAGGCTCTGGCCCTCAATGAGGTCAATATCCGCATGATTAACCAGGGGTCTTCTGAGGTAAGCGTTATGTTCGGTGTCAACGAAGATGATGTGGACAAAGCCATTGTAAGTATTTATGATGAATTTTTTAGATAAGATTTGAGATGGTGAAATAGTCACTTAAAAAGCCTGTCTTATGGTAAAGACAGGCTTTTTCAACTATAAGGAGGTACGCATCTAAACCTTCAGCATTATCGCTGAACACGTCCGGTGCCATCACCTTCAGCCAGTTTATTGACCTCGTCTACGCTGACGAGATTGTAATCACCCTCGATTGTGTGCTTCAGGCAACTTGCAGCAACGGCAAATTCCAGGGCCTGTTGAGGTGCTTGATTTTTGATGAAGGAATAGATCAAACCTGCACCAAAGCTGTCACCTCCGCCCACACGGTCAACGATATGTATTGAATAGCTCTTGGAAAAATAAAAGCTTGTGCCGTCATAGAGCATGGCTGCCCAGTCATTGTCGTTGGCGGAGATGGAAGAACGGAGCGTTATGGCAACCTTTTTAAAGCCAAATCTATCCGCAAGCTTTTTGGCAACACTTTTATAGCCTTCGTGGGAAAGCTTGCCCCCGGTAATGTTTGTATCGTCCGCCCAGATGCCGAACACATCACCGGCATCCTCTTCATTGGCGATACAGACATCCACATATTCCATAAGACCTCCCATGACTTGGCCCGCTTTCTCGCGACTCCAGAGGTTTTTCCGATAGTTTAAGTCGCAACTGATGGTAAGGCCTTGTTTTTTTGCTGCTTTACATGCTTCCAGGCAAATGGCGGCCACATTATCGCCCAAAGCAGGGGTAATGCCAGTAAAATGGAACCATTGTGCGCCTTCGAAAATCCTGTCCCAGTCAAAGTCCTCCGGTGAGGCCATGGCAATGGACGAGTTTGCACGATCATAAATAACTTTTGATGGGCGCTGGGAAGCCCCTTTTTCTAGATAATAAATTCCGAGCCTGTTTCCGCCCCTTACAATTTTGTTTGTGTCCACACCGTATTTCCTCAGAGAATTGATAGCGGCCTGACCAATCTCATGCTTTGGAACCTTGGTCACATATTGGACCTCCAGGCCAAAGTTGGCCAAAGATACAGCAACATTGGCCTCTCCACCACCATACAAGGCAGTAAGGTTATCAGACTGAATAAACCGGTTATAACCCTCAGGAGCAAGCCTAAGCATAATTTCTCCGAATGTGATGATCTTACCCATTTTGTATACCTCCTAGCTCTTTTGAAGCAGGTGAACTGCAAAACCGCCGATTTCCTGTTCAAAGTACACCGCTCCTGTGAAGTTTCCGTTAACATCCTTTTTACCATCAGTATCCATTTTATATCCCTGGGCCAGCATTCTGTTTACAGCCCTTGTTAAATTGTTTGTGGCAATAGCGATATGTCCATTCTGGCCACGGAAGGGTGTTTTCATGACTTCGACAGCCTTGCCGGCAAAAATGGAGCTGTTGCCCTCCTTATATTCTAGGCCAAAAATAAAGCTGAACATTTTGGCCGTTTGAACTGCCTGCTCCGCATTTTCACTGTTGATGCCAATATGGGCCAGCTCAAAGCCAAGCATGTTTTTAATGGCTTCCCGGGTAAGAGCGGTAATTTTATCAAAATTACCCGACTTGATCAAAGCTTCGTCAACCATCCAGCTTCCGCCGCAGGCTAAAACACTGGGGCAGGTAAGATAATCATTGAGATTTTTTTCATTAATTCCGCCTGTTGGTATAAATTTAATGCCACCGTATGGCGCCGAAATAGCCTTAATAACCTTGACACCGCCCATGGCCTCAGCAGGAAAGAACTTTACCACATTGAGTCCCAGACTCATGGCCATCTCGATGTCTGACGGGTTGGAACAACCGGGAGTGATTGGGATCTGTTTCTTGATGCAGTGTGATACAACCTCGGGATTTAAGCCGGGACTGACGATAAATTGGGCACCGGCCTCAATGGCACTGTCTACCTGTTGCGTGGTAAGCACAGTTCCGGCACCCACCAACATGTCGGGAAGGGAAGTGGTAATGCGCTTAATGGCCTCTGCAGCCTGTGACGTTCGAAAGGTTATCTCAGCGCAGGGAAGACCGCCCTCATATAGGGCTCTGGCAAGAGGTACAGCCTTATCCGCATCATCGATTTTAACGACTGGGATAATGCCCATATCGGACAGCCGTTTTAATATTTCGTTCATACCTGAAACCTCACTTACTTCATAATTGTTCCACGATGTGAAACATAGGTTCGCATAACGGAACAACTATATTATAGAATTTATATATCCAGTAGTCAATATGAGGACTAAGTCTGAAGCTTAAAACGGGAATTGTTCTTATTTGAAGGAAAAAGTCTAAGTAAGTCGCGTTGCACATTATCTCCATAGCTGATACAATAAAAAAAAATTCCTCATGTTGGAGAAAGCTCATGGATAAAAATAGTGTACAGTCTGTTGAACGCACCTTTGCAATAATCGAAGCCTTGTCGCAAGCACCAAAGGGAGCCTTCTTAAGTGAGCTGGCAGCGGCCACTGCTCTGAACAAGAGCACGGTTCACAGGCTTTTAAGTTCCTTGATGATGATGGGATATGCTGCAAAGGACGGGGAGAACGGAAGATACTATTTAACAGTTAAAATGTTTGAGATAGGCAGCCGTATTGTGAAAAAGCTGGATATGTTGACAACAGCCAAGCCCTATCTGGAAGAACTCAGCAATATTACGGGTGAAGCGGTACATCTTGTTGTAAGAGATGGCAACGCTATTGTTTATATTTTTAAAGAGGACAAGGGAAACAATTCTGTTCGCATGTCATCCAGGGTGGGTTTACGTAGCCCCATGTATTGCACGGCAGTGGGGAAAGCTATTTTAGCGGAGCTTCCCGAAGGCGAGGTCGAAGATATATGGAAATCAAGCTCTATTACTCCGCATACCGACAATACCATTACATCCTTAACACAATTAAAGAAGCAGCTTAACGAGATTCGCGCAACGGGCTATGCAGTTGATGATGAGGAAAACGAGTTGGGTGTACGATGTGTTGGTGCCAGTATACTGGATATTTCAGGTAAGGTGGCAGGTGCATTCAGCGTATCGGTTCCTGTGGCCCGGATGGATGACAATAGGCTAAAAGCTATTGCTGATCTCGTCTTAAAAACAAGAAAAGAAATCTGCGTTTTACTGGGTAACACGTTAAGTGAGT
>JAEYPI010000132.1 GCA_023410885.1 Bacillota bacterium | reverse complement strand
GCTTGTACTTATGAAAATCGAATGTTAAACTATGTAGGGATTGAAATGGCGAGTGTAATTCCGAACTTCCATAGCAAATATGATATATTCGATTTGGTATCATGTATTGCACCAAGACGGCTACTTATTATTTCTGCGGAAGATGATAAATATTCAAGAGATGCGACTTATATCGTTGAAAAAGCCAGCCCGGCTTATGCAGAGCTTAATGCTTTAAACCACCTAAACCACAAGAGATATCGAGGTGGTCATGGATTGACGAAAGAAAGATTCGATTTTATTATTGCTTGGCTCAATTTAAATGCAATAGCAAGACAAAAAGGGAGATAAAAATGAAAAAAATCAGTAAAGCAAATCCTATTAAAGTAACGAATATGAAAATCATTAAGAGTGAGATCATTCCTTTAGAAAAATCCCAAAGTAAACACACTCATGGTGGTACCTACGTAGGCGAAAAAGTAGACGGTAAAATGGAGGGTGAAGGAACTTACATTTACAAAGACGGAAGTAAATATGTAGGGCAATGGAAGAACGATATGATGGAAGGTCAGGGTACCTTTACTTGGTCTTCCGGCGAAAAATATATAGGTGAATGGAAAAATGATGAGAAAAATGGCTATGGCATTTATACCTGGCCTGATGGAGACTCCTATCTTGGAAACTGGGAAAATGGTGTCAAATGCGGACAAGGCATCTTTATTTGGGCAGACGGTGAAACCTATGTCGGGGATTGGAAATCTGATCTAAGAGATGGATATGGTAAACATACTTGGACTGATGGCGATCAGTATATAGGCATGTGGAAGGATGACGTAAGAGACGGTCTAGGTATGTATATTTTTGCTGATGGAAGGATCATTACCGGAGTATTTGAAAATAATGAATTTCCAAAATCAGCTCTATAGGTATAAAGCCAAATAAAAATCATTATCAAAAGCATGAGTCTCTAAAAATGTAGAGGCTCATGTTGTAGTCTTTAATTTCTATTATTTTTGGTAACCCTTTATTATATAATTGTCTTCTGCTATACCATCCGACACATCACGATAACTTCATAGGGGACAGTCTGGGCTGGTATACTCCTTGTAGTCGGCCCATAAACTACAATTAAATTGCGGTTTGGATGATTAACAAACTATATAAAACAACAAGATCAATATATCCTTATTGATGATATAATCTTCTGTGATGCTGGATGCGAATACGGTGAGTATACGGAGTGAGGTTATGAATACAAAAAAGAAAACAGGAAAAAGAATCGTAATATGCTTTATTGTGCTTCTGTTGATGATTATTTGCTCATTTTTTATATATGTCTCAGATTATTATCATGCTAACGATATTGCAATTGAGGAAGCTAGCATTGCTGGCAACGTAGATATATCAAACATAAACGGAACACTCGTGATTGATCCAGGTAATGCCGCTACTGCACTGATCTTTTATCCGGGTGGAAAGGTTGAATATACGGCTTATGAACCGCTCATGACCAAAATCGCGCGGAAGGGAATCCTTTGTATTCTACCGGAGATGCCGTTCAATCTGGCGGTATTTGATATAAACGCGGCGGAAGCATATATTTCTGCATACCCCGAAATTCAGCACTGGTATGTAGGGGGACATTCGCTTGGAGGAAGCATGGCTGCAAGCTATGCCTCAAAAAACAGTGATAGGGTTGAAGGACTGATTCTGCTGGCGTCATACTCGACAGCTGATATATCATCCAGCGGTATGAGAGTGCTGAGTTTATACGGTAGTAAAGATGGGGTGATGAACGAAAAATCCTATCAGAATAATAAAAGTAATCTACCTGCGAATTTTACCGAAATAGTTCTGCAGGGCGGTAATCATGCAGGCTTCGGATGCTACGGGCCACAACAAGGCGACGGGGAAGCAGACATTACTTTTGAACAGCAGCAGACGGTTACCGCTCAAACCGTTGCTGAATTTGTTTTTCAGCAAGGTATTTAGAATTAACCGAGCAACTGAGTAGCAGAAAAATAAAATAGATTAATTTGAAACCTATCTTTTTAAAATCGGGTTTTATTACGAAGTAAAAAGGGCTGGTTATCTGCTCTGCAGGGCTGGTCTAGTATTGGGTTCTAATTATTTTGCTGTTCCTTAGCTTCCTAAAAGGCTGAGGGCTCAAGCCTGTATTTTTCTTGAACACCTTGCTGAAATAAAACGGGTCATTAAAGCCTATGATGTCTGAAATTTCATGTACTGACAGGTCAGTATCGGAAAGAAGCTCCCGGCTTCGGTCTATCCGTATTTTCTCAATGTATTTAGCCGGTGATATTTGGGTTATTTTTTTAAATTTTCTTATAAATTGATAAATACTTAAATTGCATCTGTCGGCATAGTAGCCTATAGAATGATCTTGCTGGTATTCCAATTGCATCCTTTTGATGGTATCCTCTATATCTTTGTTTTTTAGAGCCCTTCTGTTTTTCTCAAGAAGGAGGGATTCCCTAGAAAACCTTGACAGAAGCTGAATAAGGTAGCTTATGCAAAAGGAATGGTATTGGGGATTCTTTATGTGAATCTCATGTATGATTTTATCAAAAAGCTGAATACATTCAGTCTGTATACCCACCTCATAAATATGCCTGTCCTCCAGACCCAAATCCCTGAGAAGCTGAGAGGCGGAAGTACCGGTGAAATGTATCCAGTACAGCTCTGTTTGATCGTTTTCTAAGTAGAAATAATTCTGTTCTTCAAGGGGTTTGTAGACAATAATGTTTCCGCCCGGGACCCTTTCCGGCTTATCGCCGATATGGTAATATCCTGCCCCGTTTACCAGGTATATGATGTAATAGTCCAGACGCCTTCTTTTAATTGTTATATTTTTACTTTTAATCTTTATATGGCCGCAACAGTTAATAAAATAAGAGTTTTCTGTATCTTCACTGCCTGTGTTGGTATCAATCTCGCGAATAACAGCGCTATATTGTATCATCTTTTCACTTCCTGTCAGTCAAGTCCGGATGTTGGATCAAAAAGCGCAATATTTTGCAGGAAATCGGTTATAAATTTCATTTCCATATAATGATTATACGTTTATGCTTGTAATATAGCAATCAGATTTGTGATTTTGGACGGCATATATGGCCGAAAAAAATTCCATATTGCGATTTTATATAGTGGCGGGATTTCCCGGGAACCTTGTTGTTACACAATAATATAAATATGGAGGAAATTTCATGAGTAAAAAGTTGAAAATAGGTGTAATCGGTCTTGGTGGTCGAGGCCGTGGCTTGCTCACAACCATATTGGGTATGGAGGATGTCATCGTTACAGCGGTTTCCGATACATATGAAGACAGACGGCTGAATGCAGTAAATGAGGTGGAATCAGCTGCCGGGAACACTCCGTTTTCTACGGCCGATTACAGAGAAGTGCTGAGCTATGATGAAGTTGAGGCTGTAATTGTATCTACTTCTTGGGCAGACCATGTCAATGTAGCCATAGATGCCATGAAAGCAGGCAAATACGTAGCAACTGAGGTTGGTGGCGCTTATTCACTAAATGAATGCTGGAAACTGGTACGGACTTATGAGGAAACAGGCGTACCCTGCATGATGTTGGAAAATTGCTGCTATGGCCGTGAGGAATTAATGGTGCTGAACATGTGAAAAAGGGCCTCTTTGGAGAAGTGGTTCACTGCCAGGGAGGCTACCGCCATGATTTACGCAGTGAAATAACAGACGGTCGAGAAAACCGTCATTACCGTTTAGTCAATTATATGCATCGCAACTGTGAAAACTACCCTACACACGAATTGGGCCCTATTGCAAAAGTGCTGAATATCAACCGCGGTAACCGTATGCTATCCCTGACCTCCATGGCATCAAAGGCCAGAGGACTTCACGAATACATACTGAATGAAAAAGGGGTGCAGCATGATCTGGCAAATTGCCATTTTGCCCAGGGTGATGTTGTGACGACAACCATTTTATGCGCACATGGTGAAACCATCGTGCTGACACTGGATACTACGCTTCCCCGAGCTTATTCCAGAGGATTTCACGTACAGGGAACAAAAGCCATGTTCATGGAGGATAATAATTCCCTGTTTATCGATGGCGTTCATAATAAATATGATTTTAACTGGAAGGAACAGTGGAACAACGTTGAACAATACAGAGAGCAGTATGACCATCCACTTTGGAAAGACTACAGGCCAGATAGCTCTGCAGGACACGGGGGGATGGATTATCTGGTGCTTAAGGCCTTCTTTGACAGTGTAAAAAGGCAGGTTCAGACGCCCATTGATGTATATGATATGGCGGCATGGATGAGTATTACGGCTCTTTCTGAACAGTCTATCGCTATGGGTGGTCAGCCTATGGCAATTCCCGACTTCACCAACGGCAGATGGATCAGCCGGGAACCTGCCCCAAAAGGACTCTACTGCTTGGACGAGATATAGAGAGGCTGTCTAGCTTTTGGATGTCGGCGTACATTTGCGGATACGCTAATTGTACGCCGACATCCTGTAAAGGGATATTTTACGTCCGGATGCTGCAGGGCGTATGGGCCATATACCAAAATACCGCGTTCTCCAATGCGTAATACCGTCCTCTCCCGTTAGTTGGTACATGCCGCAAATATGGCGGGTTGTTCTGAATTGGGCCATATTTGGCAGTGTAATGACTTCTGACAAGAATATGTTATCTCCTCTCGATTTATTTAAAAGCATTTGCCATCCTGTCAAAACAAATTCCGTAACCTCTTCTCCGGCTACCCCTGTAAAGAGTTTCATTTGATTTCTTAAATTAATTTCGCTGATACCATTTCGACCGATAATTTCTCGGATGCGGGAGATAAGTATTATACACCATATCTTTCAGCTGCAAAGAGTCTCGGGCTGGTATCCGGAACAGGTGATAATAAATTCAAGCCCGAAGCTTTCATAAGCCGGCAGGATATGTTCGTAATTCTCTATAAGGTTATGGAAAAGCTTGGGGAATTGCCGGTCAATACAAGTGTGCAAAGACTGGAAGACTTTAAGGATTCAAGCAGCATATCAGACTATGCATTGAACGCAATGAAGCTTTTAACAGAATCCGGAGTTATTACGGGAGACGACTCTAAACTAATGCCTTTGAGTAGTTCTTCAAGGGCGCAGGCAGTACAGGTGCTATATAACCTGCAGTCCAGGTAATATTTCTATCAAACACTCAACACAATAAAAGCACAACTAATGCCCCGCTCCCTTGCTATAATCGGGGATAAGCTTGCCAGGTAAAATTGCAGGTTTGTCCCCAAACATAAATGAAAGGATGATATAGATGAATCAATTGAAGTCTTACTGCAAGCCTCTTGTTTGGACCGCTTCCGGGCTGGAAAGAGTCTGGAGGGATTCGGAATGCCGACCTGATTCAGCAGATTATGATATGTATGCAGCAAAAGGTGAATACGAGGCGTTACAGGTAGTAATAAAGGCTCCTGAAGGGGGCCTCACGAATGTAGGTTTTTCTATAACCAGCCTGACAGGAAACGATGGTGCTATTATTCCTGAATCCAATATTACCTTGTACAGGGAACATTATTTTTATATCAGCAGACCCAGTCACCAGAGAGGCAATAAGGTTGCCGTAGGTGGAAAGGGCTGGTACCCTGACGCACTTATTCCCTTCTTTGACCCAGAAACCGGAAAGCCACCGTTGGAAGCACAATTCAAGGCTGTACCGTTTGATCTTGACAAAGGTTTAAATCAGCCGATATGGATAGATATATTTGTACCAAGGAATGCCGCAAAGGGTTTATATAAAGCAGAATATACGGTAACAAGCGACCAGGGTAGTGTAAAAGGTGAGATAAGGCTTACAGTCTGGAATTTTGAACTGCCTTTAAAACCTTCCCTGAAGTCCTCCTTTAATGTCTGGAATCAGCAAACAAAGGGAGCGGTTGAAGAGGTGTTCAAGCACAGGCTAATGTGTGAACGCTGGAAAATAAGCCCTGAGGAGAAGGGTAAATTTGCATCCTGTGAACGCAGATTGATTGATACATACGGTGCAAGCTGTACAGGACTGGGGTTCTGGAGTAAAGCCGACATATTTAATGGAACTATGCCTCCGCCTCCTCCCGTAAAGGAGATAAAGGCTTTAGCTTCCCTGCATCAGCCGGATATACAATTATACAACTATACAGCAGATGAGGTAGGCAAGTAAAAGGAACTTCATGAACCAATAAAGGCATGGGCCAGAAGCCTGCATGAGGCAGGTGTTGACAACCTTATCACAATGGCGCCAGTTCCCGAGCTTTATGATGATGGTTCAGGAACAGGCAGATCCGCAGTAGATATCTGGGTTATATTGCCTGTGCAGCATGACAGTGAAAGGATAAGCGAAGTGCAGGCAAAAGGGGATGAGGTCTGGTCCTATAACTGCTGTGTGCAGGAAGACTATTCTCCCAAGTGGCAGACTGATTATAACCTAATAAACTACAGGCTACAACCGGGTTTCATAAATCAAAGTCTAGGCTTGACGGGACTGCTTTACTGGAAGGTAGACCATTGGAACAGTGATCCCTGGAATAACCCGTTAACTTTCACTGAAGACGGAATGGACTTCAACGGTGAAGGAGTGCTTTTGTATCCCGGTGCTCCCGCCGGAATTGATGGAGTTGTACCATCTATAAGAATAAAGGCTATCAGGGGTGGCATACAGGACTATGAATATATTCAGATCCTTAAGGACATGGGTTATGGCGACTGGGCACTGGAAGTCTCACGCAGGTCAGGAGCAGACTGGAGCAACTGGAATCAGGACTATCATATACTTGAAACTGCAAGGATAGAGTTAGGTGAAAGAATAGATAGTCTGACGGAGAATAAAAAATGATATTCCAAAATAAAGATAATATTTTACTGGGATCCTCTGATCTATATGAATTTCTTTTTAATTATGATGATAGAATCATGAGGCTTAACAGGGTGAGAACTGGACGCTTAATGGGAATATCTGCGAATGTGCGACTCGTTTGCTCTGTTGGTGAATTTTCCTTTGTAAAACCTGTTATACTTCAGGGTGGAAATGAGCTGGTCATAGAGGAGAAGGATATATGTCCGGGAATCGGAACAATAAGATTGAAATTCCGGTTTTATGATGATTGCATACTTGCTTTTTTTGAGGCGGATATGAATGAGGCTGTCTCTATCCATTCTACTACATATTTTACTGATGGAAGAAATGGCCTGGCGATGGTGAACTGTACCAGGTATTTTTCTCCCGCTCCGAGAAGCAATGATGGTTTAAATAACACTTTCTACAGGATTTTCCCCGACTGTGGAATCGATGGGTATTTCAGTCCGCCCCCACTGAATTTCTGTATCGGTGGGAAAAATGGCTGGGTGGGTTTCGGACTTGCGGATCTTCCTGATTCCTACGAATTCAAGCTCACTAGCGATCTTGGGATCCTTGCCGAGAACCCCTGTGGCAATAAAAATATCCAGGCAGGTGGTTCATATAGAGCTCCTGGTATTATTATCACTTTCCCTGAGGATGAGTGGAAATCAGTTTCGCTTTTTAGGGAAAAGCTTATTTCTTTAGGTAAAATAAAGCATGTGCCCATCGAAGATAAAAATCTCCCTGAATGGTGGAAGAGACCGATGGTCTGTACCTACGGGGATCAAATGCTTGACCTGCAGTATAACTGGTATACCGACAATGACTGGGATTCTCCGGGATTCAACTCAGATTGGCTCCTGCGGTGGCTCGATGATGCTGAAAAGCGCCTTGGAAACTCAGACTTTACAATTGTTATAGATGCCTTCTGGCAGCACAGATACAGTGCGGATCCATTGCCCGATAAAAACCGTTTTTCAAACCTCCGTGAAATTATAGATCTGATGCATGAAAGAGGACATAAAATTCTGCTTTGGTGTATCCCACTTATAGATAATATAATTAATGGATTTGAAACTGCTGCTCAAAGATTCGGGGTTTTATCTAAAACCGGAGTGAGCGGAATGAAATATGCTTATCCCATAGAAGGCGCTTATTTTATTGATTTTACAAGCCCGAACATACGGAATTATCTCGCATATATTGCAAAGATTTACTTCGGCAGCGGAGAAGGACAGCTTAATGCCGATGGCTTGAAGATGGACTTTCTGCGGTTGGTACAG
>JAEYPI010000116.1 GCA_023410885.1 Bacillota bacterium | reverse complement strand
GGTAATAGGTATCCATGAGGTTAAGGAATCCTTGGAGGATGTCATCCTCAACATTGGGGGCAGATATCATGATGGCAATTTTTAAAGCGGAATTCAGTAAATATTTTTATGAGGTCAAGTGCTATTACCCGGATCACTTGGTCAACCTGTTGGTGACGTACATGCTCTTTTTAGGCTTCTTCTGGGGGTTATCAGGCAGCACCACTTTATACATAGGCTTTATTTTTTGGTTTTTTTCATCCACTGTCATATCGGAAGGATCTCTTTCTATTTCCTACGAAAAGCAGACGGGGACTTTTGAGCAGCTGCTGTTGAAGCCTGTAAACATCCTGCTATTACTCTCCATAAGAACAGTTGTGTGGTTTTTATTCACCTTTATAAAAGTAGCTGCATTATTGCTGACCATCGGCCTCACCTTAAACCTCACACTGCCATTTGATATACGGATCATACCCGTTCTACTCATTACTTTAATCGGCTTATATGGTTTTGGTATGCTATTATCGGCTTCAACGCTTGTTTTCACAAAAACCGCTTCCTTCGATGGGGTGATATCTTATTTCTTCTTATTTTTTACGGGTGGTGTCATCCCTCTTAACCAGTTACCTAAAGGGCTCACCATGGTTTCTGAATTGCTGCCTCTGACAAAGGGGATACAAATATCCCAGTATTACGCACAGGGAATAGCTGTAACAGCAGGGGACATGGCTCAATTAATGCTCAATAGTGGCATTTATTTTATACTGGGACTTATCGTCTTTTCAAAATGTTATCGATATGCTCAAGAAAAGGGCCTTAATGGGGCCTATTGAAGGTGGGGGAACTATACGGTCTTTAACAAGCTTGATAAGGGTAAGCATAAAGAAGGGACTGCAGCTACAGTCCCTTGTGTATGTAAGTAAGATTATTTCTTGAGCAAGCCCAATGGCTTTCCAACAGGAAGCACCACTCTGCCAAGATGGCCGTTGAATACATTGGCGGCTGAGCCATAGAAGGAGACCAATGCAATTAATAGCTCTGCCCAAGCAGCCATTGCATGTGTAAATTCAGGCATGATGCCAAAGGAGCTCAATGAAAGACCGAGGAAGAGGAAGTCAATCAGCACAAAGATAATCAAAAGCACTTTATTGACCTCAGTGGCCAAAACCGTCATAAAGGCTGTAAAAATGAAATAGCCGACAAAAGCAACGCCCAATTGAGCACCATCGGCATTAGCAGCTAACTTTTCACCAAAAAAGCCAAGATTAATGAGCCAAGTAAAAGCAACACCAAACCAAAATAACCCGTATGCACCAAATGCGGTAGCGCCAAAAACATTATTGCGTTTCGCGTCACCAATACAAGCAAATAATTGGGCAAGGCCACCTAGAAACAGTGCCCAAGGTATGATTAGCGACAAACCATCTGTAAGCCCCAGCTTTTGTGATGATGCAACCAGTGTCACCATGGCCAGGCCAAAAAGGCCAATGGCACTTGGGTCTGCAAAGACCGTTTTAATTTCCTGCGGTTTCTCATTCATGTCTAAAATCCTCCAGCTTTCTACGTTGTACTTTGTTAAATGCAGGCAAAAAAAAACTCCACTGGATTATCCAATGGAGTTCTTTTGGTGCGGTCGACCGGACTTGAACCGGTATGCTCGCGCATACGCCCCTCAAACGTACGTGTCTGCCAGTTCCACCACGACCGCATATTGCGAATTTTGCTTTAAGGCCTTGAGGGTGAAGTTTTGTTCTGTCCTTAACAGCAAGATTTATTATACAGGCTCATTTTGACCCTGTCAATACATATCCGCAATTTTTTCACTCTATACGGTTCATGCTATTCAGAAATGTGAATAACCCAGCTATACCATTACAAGAACATGCTTCTGGGGGTTTTTATTTATTATTTTCATTATGCAAGCAATGGTCGATGGCAATAGTCAGGGCACAGAAGAAGGCCACGTTATTGTCATCATAGATAGAGAGCTCATAGCTGTCGCCAAAGGATAACCATTTCTTATGCAATTCGCCTATCCTCAGGCCATTATTCAGGATGGCGAAGTCCATGGCAAAGAGGTTGCCCTCAAAGGTATAATCACCAAACTGACTTGTAATATTGAGCTTAGGCTTTAAAAAAGAAAATTCCTTTTTAATGACAGCACAGAGCAAATCGCCGTTATAAATATGGTATTCAGGCAGGAATTTGAATAGCTTTTGCTGAATAAAGTAAAGCTCAGCTCCCGTTGTATCAAGAAGGTGAATCTTTGCGCCAAAGGTAAAGATCTCACTTTCAACTGAGAAAACGGGTTGACCGGCTTCATTGAGAATATTGTAACGATCACCTATGGAGAATACCTTTTGACGAATATAAAGATTAGTCATGGTTTGTCTCACACTCCCTATAAATTCATAAAATATTATTTACAAAAGATTCAAAATTAGATAGCAGCTATGTGATATAATAAATTAATAGAACCAAACCCATTATACAATCAATACCAAAAAAACACAAATAAAGGTAAGGTAGAAATGATGACTGAAGAGAAGATTTTTGAGGTAGCCCCCGGCGAAAAGTATGTTGACGACAGAAGCCGAGTGACAGTATTCTTTCAGGTTTTGGGGAGAAAATTTTGGAAATTGATTACCATGAACTTTATGTACATGTTATTTAATCTCCCGGCTATTATTATTTCTTTTATTCTAAGTATTTATTTATTGGAATTATTCATCCCCAATATTTCACAATCAGCGTCTCAAACTGATCTGATAACCGTTCTTTTTGTATTAGCTGTGCCACTAGTCATCTTTCTCATGGTGGTGCCGGTTATCTCCGTTGGACCGGCTCAAGCGGGTTTGGCCTATCTTTTACGTTGTTATTCCTATGAGCTGCCCACCTTTCTCTGGTCGGATTTTAAAGATAAAATGAAGGAGAACTTTAAACAGGGAATGATTGTAGGCCTCATCAACCTGTTTGCTATCCTGTTTCTTATATTGGACCTCTATTTATACTCCCAGCTCAATGTGGGCTCCAGTATTCTATTTCCCATTGCCAATGGTTTGCTTATTGTGGTTTTAATCATCTTCTTGATGATGAATCTCTATTTATATCCTATGATGGTAACCTATGATCTTACTATCAAGAATCTGTACAAAAATGCTTTTCTGTTTTCCTTTGCCAGATTTTTGCCCAACCTGGCTGTGCTTATCCTATGCGCCTTATTTATTGTGGTTCCCATCCTTTTGGTGCAATTGACGGGCAGCATACTGGCACTGGTCATCATGTATGTTTTCTATTTGGTTCTTGGCTTTACGCTGCCCGGCTTGATTATGAGCTTCTTGATTAATCCGGCCATTGATAAATATCTGCAACCAGCTCCAAAAGAAGCAGAATGATGGGTTGGTTCACAACTGCGTTGAAACAAAAACGGGGCGTTCCGGAAGGAATGCCCCATTTCGTTTTAACTCCGCGATATTATTCTTCGAATATATCCTGCATCACATAATAACCGGGTGCTTTATCATACAGGAAGGCGGCGGCCTTTACAGCGCCCTCTGCAAATAGATCCTTTGATACAGCGGTGTGCTTAATTTCAATCATCTCGTCATTTCCTGCAAAAAGGATGGTATGCTCACCTGTGATGGTGCCCCCTCTGATAGCATGGATACCGATCTCGTCTCGGGTTCGCTTTTGTCTTGTAGAATGACGGTCATAAACATACTTCATCTGATTGCTGGCCAATGTGGCATTTACCGCGTCGGCAATAGCCAGGGCCGTACCGCTTGGGGCATCGATTTTTTGGTTATGGTGCTTTTCAATTATCTCAATATCGAAAGTTCCGTGAAGCATTTTTGTGGCCCTTTTGACAAGGTCTAAAAGCAGGTTGATGCCAAGGGACATATTAGCCGAAAGCAGGACCGGTATTGAATGAGAAGCCTCTTCAATTAGCTTTTTATGTTCATCGGAAAGCCCCGTTGTGGCAATGACAATGGGCAGACTTTTATGGACAGCATATTTCAAAATACCCGCTAAAGCAGTGGGATGGGAGAAGTCGATGATAATATCCACAGTCTCGGCCACCTGAAAGGGATCTGAGTACACAGGAAAGCTATTACCCTCCCGGACAGAAGGATCGACCCCTGCCACTACGAAAAGATCTTCCTTGAAGGCACATGTCCTTGTAATGGCTTGCCCCATTTTTCCGTTACAACCGTTTAATAGTATACGAATCATTATTAAAACCTCCGGTAAAAAGTCAAAGAAGCTTAGATTGTCTCCATAAGGCCATATTCCTTAAGGGCCTTCTTAAGCTGAAGCAACCCAGAATCTGAAATATCAACAAGGGGCATTCGGCATGCGCCAACCTCCATACCCAGAACGTTCATGGCCGCTTTGACGGGAATGGGATTGGTCTCACAGAAAAGGGCTTTTTCAAGAGGAACGGACTTTAACTGGAGCTGGCGGCTGGTAGCAAGATCCCCTTCAAAAAAGGCTTGAACCATTTGATGAACATCCTTGGGTATGATATTGGCTAGAACTGAAATAACACCTTTGCCACCCAGAGAGAGGAGGGGCAGGATATTGCCGTCTTCTCCTGAATACAAATGGAGATTTTCGCCGCATAGATAGAAAACCTCTGCAGCTTGTAACAGATTACACTCTTTGAGAGCCACGATATTATCAATCTCTGACAAACGCTTGAGTGTTGAGGGGTTAATGTTAAGATTGGTTCTTGAAGGTACATTATAGAGTACCATAGGGATATTCACGCTGTTGGCAATCATTTTAAAATGCTGATAAAGACCCTCTTGTGTTGTTTTGTTGTAATAAGGGGTTACGCTTAGGATGGAGTCGGCGCCTGCTTCTTCGCAGAATTTTGAAAGCTCAATGGCATGCTTGGTGTCGTTGCTGCCGGCGCCAGCCATGACATGAACACGTTTATTGATTTTTTCAATGGCAAAGCGAATGGTCTCCTTATGCTCTTTATCGGGCATGGTGGAGGCTTCTCCGGTTGTTCCGCATATCAAAATTCCGTCAGTACCTTCCTTTATATGCCATTCAATCAGTTCTTCAAGTTTTTTGAAATCCACTCCGCTGTCGGTAAAGGGGGTGACAAGTGCCACACAGGAACCGGTAAACAGGGTTTTTTTCATTTTGAGCACTCCTTTCAATTCTATGATGCTAAGTTTGGTGATCAATCGTCAGTTTTTTGTTTTTCTAAATAAACCTTATGACTTGCGTAAAAAAGCTGCCCTGTATTTCTACCGGCAGCCTGTTTTGACACAAAAGGCTTTTATGAGCTCTTTTTGAACTCTACCGATAGCTCTCCGCTAAAAAGCGACAGTTGGAAGGTTATTCACCTATCAACCAGGCGGCAGATGAAACGGCATCCTGCCCCTTCGGCACTTTTCCCTTTTGCTTAAGTTCCTCAGGCCCGCTGCCCTCCCTTAAGTGACTCTTGAAAATTGCACCTCTATCTATAGATTATATTCTATTTTCTTAACGGACTCCACACCTCTTCTATCAAGTGTGTGAAATTATCGTAAATGATATCATTACTCCCTTACATTGTCAAAGGGCAATTTAATATGATATAGTAAACATGCAAAAATAAATTTAATCAAGCAAAGTGGAGGAATTTTCGTGGCTCCCAAAAAAGTACAAAAGAAGCCGGTCTCCGGTCAGAAAAAGCGTAACCCAAAAGCCAACCCAAAAGCTAAGAAGAAAGTCAACAAGAAGGTCAATAAGCAATTGCGGGGCGAAGTCTCGGGGTTGATTCTTGTTGCACTGGGCATTCTCATGGGCATCAGCATTTTCTTCAAGAACGCTGGGATAGCTGGGGAAATAGTGGGAAGACATGTGGGAGGCTTGTTTGGCTTGACAGGCTATGTCATTGCGCCGCTGATTATTTTCCACGGATTGATTAAAATCTTTAAACCTCAGCTTCTTAATGAGGATAGACGTTTTTCTTTGATTCTGCTTTTACTCATACTTATTTCGGCCATGCTTCAGGCCGGTCTTTATGATATAGCCCGTTATGAAAATATGAGCTTATGGCGGTGTATCAATACTTTCTACCGAGATGGTGTTGATGCCATTGGCAAGGGGCAGCTTTTTCAGGCCAGCGGTGGTGCATTAGGCGGTATTATTGGCGTTCCCCTTTTATTTGTCTTTAAAAAATGGGGAACCATGGTTATCTTGATCACCCTTTCCACTATCGTTGCCATGTTGATTACCAGATTATCGATTGCTGAAGCAGCACGCAATGTCGCCAAGGGCACCAGTGAGGCTTTTAATGGAATGGTGGAGGCGGCACGCAAAAAGAAAGAGGACCGCTATTACCAAAAATGTCTGGAGCTTGAAGAGGAAGAGGAAGCTGCTGCCGCAGGCTTTCCTGTAAGAGAGAAGAGGAAAAAGAGAATCCTGGATTTCCCAATTGAGGGTCAAAAGAAACCTCAAGAAGGTGACGTTGTAGGGACTGTACCCTCAATCGCGCCCCAACAACCCACTCAGCCTGTTGTTCAAAGTCAGCCGGAAATGGCGGCCACTGATGATGAGCTTGAAGAGGTAGGCTTTACGTTGACCGTCCCCGAGGTGGAAAAAACACAGAGAAAAACAAGGAGCAAGCCTTCAGAACCCCAGCCCCAGGCTGAACCTATCCCACCGGCTACAGAGCCTATCAGCTATAGCATTGAAAAAAGTGAATCCTATATTTATCCGCCGGTTGAGTTGCTTTCCAAGTCAACCGAAGGCGAAAATAATATGAAAGCCATCAAGGCTTCTGCTGTTGAAAACGCTAAAAAGCTGGAAAGTACGCTGGAGAGCTTTGGAATAGGTGCAAAAGTCATTAATGTATCGGTAGGACCGGCCTTTACACAATATGAGCTTCAGCCGGCCCCCGGTATCAAGGTGAGCCGGATTGTCAATCTCACCGACGATATTGCCTTAAATTTAGCCTCCTCGGGTGTGCGTATAGAAGCCCCCATTCCGGGTAAGGCTGCCATCGGCGTTGAGGTACCCAATAAAGAAGTTGCGCCGATCAGCCTTCGCAGTGTTCTTGAGTCCACGGAATTCCAAAAGCATCCGTCGCGCTTGGCTGTTGCTCTGGGGAAGGATATTTCCGGTGAAAGCATCGTTATAAACCTGGCAAAAATGCCCCATATTCTAATCGCAGGAGCCACCGGCTCAGGTAAGAGTGTATGCATTAACTCCATTGTGCTCAGTTTGCTTTACAAGGCGTCCCCGGAAGAAGTGAAGCTCCTCATGGTGGACCCCAAGGTGGTTGAATTAGGGGTTTATAACGGTATTCCCCACCTGTTGATTCCGGTTGTGACCGATCCAAATAAGGCGGCCGGTGCATTGCGCTGGGCAGTTTCGGAAATGACGACCCGCTATAAGCTATTTGCTGATAGGGGTGTCAGGGATCTACTC
>JAEYPI010000148.1 GCA_023410885.1 Bacillota bacterium | reverse complement strand
CGCCTGGATACTTTCCTTTTGATTGCGGGTGAAGAGCAGAATTTCTTCCATCAAAGCCAGCTTCTTTTTACTGATTTCATTTAGTCTTCCAATATACTCTTTTGCTTCCATGGTCAACTCCCTACTCGACAGGGGCAGCTTCAGTTTTTTTTGTTTGATGCTTGGCTATTTTCATACCCTGCTCCCAAGTGTCCCGAAGATCCTTGGCAAAGCTTAAGACCTCTTCCAAGACATCCTTGTCCTTGTGCAAATTCGAATCGAACAACCGTTTGAGCATGTAATCATAGACGGCACTTAGGCCCTGAGAAACCTCATAGCGCATATCCAGTGTTTTTACAAACTCCTCTACGATGTCCTGGGCCCGAATGATATTGTTATGGGCCTCTTGAATATTGCCCTTTTCAATACTGTCAATACCCCGCATAATGAACTTGACAAGACCATTGTACAGCATTAAAGTCAGCTCCTCAGGACTTGCAGTGTTAATGGCGTTTTCCCTGTATTGGTTATATGCATTGTGAGCGATCATTTTCTTCTATTCCCCCTGAGCGTCTTGGTCTTGTATTTTCTTTCCTGCTTACATTTTATTGACCACTACTGAATTGACTCGTAATCCATGCGCTCTGTTGGTTCATCTGATTAAGCATGGTCTCTAATTTTGAAAATTTAACGTAATAATTTTCTTCTTTTCTTGTGAGTCGGTCGATCATGGTGTCAATTCGGTCATCAAAGTCTTCCAATTCCTCATAAATTAAGTTTTCAGTGTTGGAGATATCTCCCTCAATTCCAGCCTTTTCAAGCAGAATTCCTTTTTTCCCATCAGCATTACGCGTGGTAGAAACATTATCCTCGATGATATCGGCCAGTCTTTGGAAAACACCCGATTTGCTGTACCGGTCGGCCTTTTGTTCCTTAGTCAATGTTCTGGTGTAGCTGGGATTTTCAGGGGAGACTCCATTTAAGAGCTTGGTCACCTCATCGGGCTTATTGAGCAGGGCATTCTTGAGCTTATCCTCGTCCAGATAGAGCTTCCCCTGTTCAGTATATGATCCTGTTGATATGCCTATATCCTTCAGGGTCAGACCCACGCCGTCAATCTTCTCATAAAGGGCTTTTCTCATGGAAAGAGTGATTTGCTGCAGAAGGCTGTCATTACGAAGGATTCCTGTCTTGGCCTTCTTTTCCCATTTTTCAATATCCTCGTCTTCCATCGCCTCTTTCTGTTCATCGGTAAGAGGTGGATAATCGCGGTCATAGGTCTCACTCACCTTGCCGTTGAGGCTTGCAATTAATTTATTATACTCCTCAACAAAGCTTTTTACATTTTTAATGACAGAATCGGTATCCTGCTCAATGGTGATAGTTTCTCCCTCGGATGCCGGATCATGTACTTTATTAAGGGTATAGGTAACGCCGTTCACCGTAATGGTGTTAGAGCTTCTGACCAGGGTCTCTGTACCGTTTAAGAGAACCTTCGCATCCTGCCCTTCTGTGATGGTTCCCAAATTAAGGGCGGCCAGAAAATTAGAACCAGATTCAGAAAGCTTGAGATTATTCCCTTCACCAGCCTGTTTTGATGTAAGAGTAATTTTATCGGTTACTTCATCATAGCTAATATGTGCATTTGCTTTTGTGTCATTGTTTATCTTTGAAAAAACCTGTTCCAGTGTATCAGTGGATTTAGCTGAAATAGTGCTTCCATTAATGGTGAATTCAACCGTGTCATCCGGTCCGAACTGCAAGGCCGTACTCAAGGAACCGGCCAAGGATGCTAAGGTGCTTTTAAGGGAAATACGGTTGGAGGCCCCTGCTGTCAGGCCTAAATCTGCTAAACCTGCGGATTCACCAATTGTTTCAGACGGTCCGTAAACCGCCACCTTAGTTGCTCCGTTAGCTGTATTAATTGATAATGCGTTTGTTGTCTTGTCATAGGCAACAGTAAATTTTGACACTTCAATTTCTGTTCCATCTTCAGCCTTGATTTTGTTTTTACCAAAGGCATCGTCTAGGGAAGTCTGAAGTTCTGTGGCTAAATTATCTTCCGTTATATTGCCTAATGTAATTTCCTTGTTTACACCGTCCAGTTGGACTATAAGCTTTTTACCTGCAAGGTCTGCCAGTTTATTTTCATTCACTGTCCCCGTAATGGGCTTGCTCACCCTTTCGGAGCTCACTGTCTTGTCAGCGGTGGCCAATTGCAGGACTTTTATGCTTTGTGTTCCAGCTTTGGCATCAGCGGATGCGGTGGCTGTCACATAGGCACTGTTGCTGCTCTTAGCCGCCATTGTTTTGACAGAGTTTGCTGAGAGCAGATAGGAAGAGCGATTGACGATATCAAAAAACTTACTTTTAAAACCTATCAAAGAGCTGCTTACTTCCCTGTAAGCTGCCTGCCTCCACTCAACAAGGGTTCTTTTCTGCATTAATGCATTCAGAGGAATTCTCTCGGCCTTCATGAGCTCGGACACCATGGATTCGGTATCGAAGCCTGATAGACCGGTTAGTCTTAATTTTGATGTAAAATTAGATATACTATTCATAGGGTCACCTTCTCTCGTCTACAATTAAACCTGCCAGTTCAAGCATGCTAGCAAACATATCCAGCATTTTTTCTGAAGGTATTTCTCTTATTACTTCTTTTGTTTCTGTATTCACAATCTTAACGATAATCTCATTTGTTTTTTCGTGTATTTTGAATTGAAGGCATCTCCCTTGTACCTGCATCGTTTCATTGGCCTTGCCAACGGCTTTTTTAATAAAGGCCTCGCTGACCTTCGATTGAACTTCCTGCTCTGGTCCCTGCGCTTTTCCGGCTGTACCAGGCATTACAGGTACGGGGTTTTTCTCCTGAACGATACTGGGTGTAGATCGAATTGTTGCATCCATGCTATCGATTCTCATAACAGATCCCTCCTTGAATCTTATTTCAAAAATAATATCGGCAAAAATTAAAGAATGTTTAAATTTATATTTTTCTAAAAAAGTATTAAGTTCATTTTAAAAATTCCGATATACCTAACATGAAGGTTCTTTCCCAAATCAAGGCGACGAATTGGAAAAGGAACCTATATCCATAGCCCCGGTTGGTAGGGGCTCAGATTTGGGAGAAAGGATTCTCCCCATGAAAAATCAAGGAGGATGTTATTATGAGAATTAATCACAACATTTCAGCCCTTAATACTCATCGTCAGTTAACCGTTAACACAGCCGGTGCAAACAAGTCTCTTGAGAAGCTGTCTTCCGGCTTCCGTATCAACAGAGCCGGCGACGACGCTGCAGGTCTTGCTATATCCGAAAAGATGAGAGGTCAGATCCGTGGTTTGGACATGGCTTCCAAGAACGCACAGGATGGTATCTCTTTGATCCAGACCGCTGAAGGCGCTTTAAATGAGACCCATAGCATTCTGCAGAGAATGAGGGAATTGGCTATTCAGTCCGCCAATGATGCCAATACCAACGACGATCGCGCTGAACTTCAAAAAGAAGTTGCTCAACTTAGACAAGAGATGGATCGTATTGCCACCAACACAGAGTTCAATACAAAGAAACTGTTAAATGGTGACTTTGCTACAACTGCTTTGGTATTCCATATCGGCGCCAATGCAGCCCAGTCTATTACCCTTAGTGTTGCAGACATGAGAGTTACTGGTGGAAGCTCTGCCGCATTAACAGCATTAGCTGGTACTGATATCTCAACTCAAACCGGTGCTGACGCTGCCATTACTACCCTTGATGCTGCCATTAAGTTTGTATCCAGCACCCGCGCAAGCCTCGGTGCTTACCAGAACCGTCTTGAGCACACCATCAACAACCTCGGAACCTCTTCGGAGAACCTGGCTAGTGCTGAAAGCCGTATCCGTGATGTAGACATGGCTAAGGAAATGATGGATTTCACCAAGAACAACATCCTTACCCAGGCTGCTCAGGCTATGCTGGCTCAGGCCAACCAACTGCCCCAAGGAGTTCTGCAATTACTCAGATAATTGGGTTGACAAAACTGACGAGAGTCAGAGGATTCATTCCTCTGGCTCTTTTTTTTAAATGAGACAGGAGATGATTTAATGGGTATCGCAGCAATGTCAATCATGCTGAGCCAGGCCAAGGTGCAGCAACAAGTCGGCATCTCGGTCATAAAGATGGCTATGGAGAAAGATAAAATACAAATAAACGACCTGGTCCAAATGCTTCAGCCGAATGCCAGAGCATTGGAACAGGCCGTTTCGCCTCATTTGGGCAAGAACATAGATATCAGCCTATAGCTTATATAAAAGGAGCCGGGGATCTATAGCCCATCAAATCCCGTTAGTTGGGCAGTTTTTTGTACAAAAACTCCAGTTCAGGATCGTCAGGCGTAATATTTTTTAATTCGTCAAGCAACGACTTTGCCTTTGCCCATTCCCGCGACTGCAGCAAAAACGCAATATTGCTTTTTACAGTCCGGGACAACTGGATCATTTCCTCTGAAGGAGACCGCTCAGCTTTTGCTTGTTTCACTTCCAGGTTATTCATCATATAATTGGCGATATCATGCAAATTTTCCCTACATGAAAAAGCTTTTCTCATAAATCGCAACTGAAGCTCGGGCCGCCCTTCCTGCCTGCTGGTGAGCGATTGTGTCAGAAAATATGCCGCTCTTGCGTTTTTTTCGAGATAGATGCATTGTTTAGGCGAGAAATTGTCCGAATGGTTGAACAGGCGGTAGTAAGCATCGTTAGCTTCGACATATTGGGCAAAATGCGAATCAAAGACAGCCTCTTCCACCCGTCCCTTTAGAAGGGCCGTTAAGGAGTAAAACTGACTTGCCGCCCTCAGGT
>JAEYPI010000087.1 GCA_023410885.1 Bacillota bacterium | reverse complement strand
CAGCATGATTATTTTTCTCGGGACAAAATCAGTGAACTGGGCGTCCGTCATGGAATCTGCCCCTTTGAATTAAGCTTGGAATTAGCTTTAAGCTGTGATCTCATCATCTGTGATTACAATTATGTTTTCGATCCTCGCGTCTACTTACGGCGTTTCTTTCAGCAAAAAGGGCGGGAGGAATATTTGATCATGGTGGATGAAGCCCACAACCTCTTTGATCGCGCCCGGGGCATGTATTCTGCCTCAATACAAGCAGAGGAGCTTACCGAGCTTTCCAAGGAGATAAAAAAAGAGCTGCCTGACATCTATCTTGTGATACGAAACCTCAAAAAGGCCTTATCCACTATGGAAAAGCAACTATCTGAAACGCCCCTCGAGGCTGGCAGCATAAAGTATCATGCTCTTGCAGAGCCACCTCTTTCCCTTACTGGGCCACTCGAGCAATTTATTCAAGTTACCGAGAACTGGATGCTCCTACAACAAGAGGAGAAATCCTATACAGAAAAGCTGGTGACGCTCTTTTTTGATCTGCTGCACTTTAAAAATGTACTGGAGCTATTCTCCAGTCATTATCGCTCGGTGATAACAGGCTCTAAATCACACCTAGAGCTTAAGCTGCTCTGTCTGGACCCTCGAACCATGCTCAATCGCCATATGCAGACAGCCAAGAGCACTGTGCTCTTTTCAGCAACCCTTTCCCCTCTTTGGTACTTTAAGAATATCCTCGGCGGAAGAGGCGAGGATGTCACCCTACGGCTCCCCTATCCTTTCCCTCGAAAAAATCTTCTTGTCTTTAACGAAGATCGCATTGAAACCCGCTTTCGCCAGCGAGCCCAATACATGCAGGCAACCGCCCAAGCCATTTATGATTGGGCAATGGCGCGCAAGGGCAATGTGATGGTGTTCTTTCCATCCTATAAATTCTTAATGGATGTGCTTGAAATCTTTAAAGAATTTGAAGGGGACTATGAAATCCTTTGTCAGAACCGCGAAATGGATGAACCTACCCGTGATGCTTTTTTAGCAGAGTTTGAAGTCTATGGCGATGTGAGTCGTATTGCTTTCTGTGTGATGGGCGGCGTTTTTGGAGAGGGAATAGATCTTACAGGTGATCGCTTGACCGGTGTCATTATTGTAGGCGTAGGTCTTCCGCAGGTCTCTCCGGAGTTGGAGATTATGCGTACCTATTATCAGAATGAGACCGGATCAGGCTTTTCCTATGCCTATGTCTTCCCCGGTCTCAATAAAGTGCTTCAAGCCGCAGGCCGACTCATTAGAACTGAAACAGACCGAGGGGCCCTGTTACTGATTGATTCTCGCTTTGCAGATGCGGAATATCAAAAGCTGTTACCCGTTGAATGGCTACCTCTGCCTCGAACGACTGAGGGCTTTTCGCTAAGCGATACCGCCAAACGTTTTTGGCAGCATAAGGATTGACTAAAAAATACCCAGAAACTTATTAGTGACCTTAACATCCACGCGGGTCACCGTTCCGGACGACACCACATAAGCAAGGTTCTCACTGGCCATATACACGGCCGATACGTCCGATAGGGCCGTATAGCGATCCATGACCTCCCCGGTAGCATTAATGAAAAAGACTTCTGAGCCTGCCTTCAAAGCAGCTGTCTTGCCTGCTGTCGATATGCCTGTAACCCTGTCATCCAGAACCAGGCTTGCTTTTTCCGTACCATCTGACTCAAGAATCCTGACGGTGGTTTCATACCGTCTTTCTCGTGCCAAAAGCTCCCCATTAAGCTCAGCCACCACGGGATATTTCTGCTCGATGGCATCTGCACAGGTGATAGTCACCTCTTCAAGCTTTTTCTCCCATAGGGTTTTGTAGCCTTGGTCGATCAAGGTGAGACTTGTCTCTCCATAGAGAAGAAGTTGATTGTTCTTTATTGGAATACCCTCGGCGAAAACTTCCTTTTTGCCTCTGATACTAGCCTCTTGATTCATGGCCGGGTCTAAAAATTCAAATAAACCCGTTGACTCAAGGCCGGAAGCATCCAGACCAGCGACGATAAAGCTTGTCTTTCTAAACTCGGGATAATGGAAAACAGCAAAGGGATAATAATCCGACACAATCCTTAAAGAAACTTCCTGCCCATCTCTGGAATAGGCTCGAACTGTGCGTTTATAGCCTGACTGCTGGCTCTTTGTGATTAAAAGGATCCAACCATCTGATAAGCTGGCATTGACGATATCCTCGTCGGTACTCTTTTCCCACAATAGCTTACCATCACTGATAAGGCTGTAATACCGCCCCTCTAAATCAACCACGAGAATATCTTTTTTATAAGACTGAATATAGGGCTTTTTTAGATTGACAGGGATATAACCCTTCTCGCGCCCTTCTGAATCATAAATTTTGACTGAGCCTATGGTGGCAACCACCAGATCGTCGGCGACTGTAGTACAGACCATACGCTCATTGCTATCATGGGTAACGATTTGTTTTACTGTTTCCGAAAGCTCTTCCTTACCAGTGGTGAGAACGCGGTCATACAGCCCTGAAAGTCCGTCAACCAGCATATCCGCCGGGTTAATTCCCATAAAAGAATATAGGGCGACTCCTGCAATCAGTACGACAATAAATAGAAATAGGGTCAGCTTTAAAAAGCTGAAACCCTTTACTTTTTTCTCATTCTCCCCCGGCATTGATAAGTTTAGCTCCTTTACTTAATAGAGGTGTGTTCCAAGGAACACGCCACAAGCCTCGACCTGTTCATAGGGCAATGAAAACAAAACCAGCCGTCCTGCTCTAATTCACCCCAAACCAATTCAGTAGCTCAACAGCTTTGGCATATTGCTTGTCATTGTTGTTTCTAAGCTCTATAAGCGTTTTGTTGAGCTGATCTCTTGTCTTAATATCAATTATACCTGTTTGCGGCAGCTTATAAGCTTTCTGATATTGCTTGATGGCTTCCTGAGTAGCTGAATCAAAATATCTGTCAGCGGTGGTAGAGAGATAGCCTGCTGCCTTTAGCACCTTCTCTGCATGATAAACACCGATGTCATATTGATCGATTGCCATGGGCACTGTATTGGACAGGATACTGACCGACGATAGATCAACACCATTGGGAGCTGAAGGATCTGGCAGTGTGATAACGGGTGCAAGGCCAATGCCGTTAATCGCCCTGCCCTTGGGGGTCAAATAGTGTCCTGTTGTAAGCTTAACGGTCCCCAATATCTCGTCGTTATCAGGAAACACACCATAATAGCTCATCCACTGTAGCTCGGTAACATATTGGTCACCATAAAGTTCACTATACTTCAAATAGGCCTCCGGCGTCAAGATAGTAAAGAGATTTTGGAAAACGCCCTTCCCATATGTGTTTTGTCCAAGCAAGAAGCCATTTCCGGCATCTTCCAAAGCACCGGCAAGAATTTCCGAAGCACTGGCCGTGCCTTTATCAACCAATACGGCTACAATATAATCAGGATGCGACTTTTTGGCATAATATACCCGATCCAGCATCTCTTCGGATTTATAGTCCAGGGTGGTAACCACGCCTGGGGGAATGAGCTGCTCAGCCACCTTAACGGCCTCGTCCACATAGCCTCCGCCATTGCCGCGAAGATCCAAAATAATTCGATGTATTTTATTTTTATTGGCTTCCTCAAGGGCCTCATTGAATCGATTCGAAGTCCCAAGAGAAAAGCTATCGATACGAATATAGGCCACATCACCCTCGAGTCTGTAAAGGATGGGGTTGATGGTAACAAGACCTCGCTTAATCGAAAACTCTTTTGTTTTATCCCCACGAAGGATGGTAAGTCGGACCCATGTTCCTTCTTCCCCTCTAATTGCAGCAGCAACCGTTTCGGCATCCTTGTCAACGACACTGCTCCCGTCCACGGCAGTAATGATGTCCCCTTCCTGAACACCCACTGCTTCAGCAGGCGACCCCTCATAAACCTTGGTGATCCTGATTCCCTTGTCACCCTTCTCCAAACCGGCCCCGATTCCTACAAAGTTTCCATTTAGACTACTATTGAGAGCCTCGGTCTCTTCCCTGTCATAAAAGCTAGAATAGGGATCAAGCGCAGAAAACATACCCTTTAAGGCAGCTTTTAAGCCGTCCTCATCGGTTACATCTTTATAGTACATCCCTCTCATAAATTGCAGCATGGTATCAAAATAGGATCCATATTCAACGGCTGAGGCTTTAATGGTCCCTGAAAATAATAAAACGACCATGAGGGACAGGGCAATAACTTTTCTCAATGTTTTCATAGGGGCTCCTTTTCATAGGGGTTTACCAAGAATTAAAACATCATCATCCTATCACGGTAGTCCAATATCAGCTCATCTCCCATGTATAGAATCAGATCATGCAGCATCTCGGCTGTCTGTTCATTGGTAAGCTTTGCAAAAGGATTGAAGCGACCTCTTTCATCGGGCTCAACCAGCCCCAGGGTATTGGCCACTGTGGCTGCATTACGCGCATAAGCCGGAATGAGATCATTATCCGTATAGGGGGTTGTGGTGGTTGGATAAGGAGCCAGATTTTCAAGTCCAAGTGCAGCAACAATCATTGAAATGGCTTCAGCATGGGTGATTAAGGCATTGGGGCTAAAATTAGCCTTGCCATCCCCCTTTGTGATTCCCTTCTGGTAAGCTTCCTTAATCTCCTCATAATAGAGATCACTCGGCAGCACATCCTTAAAGGGAGAAATTTCCGGGGTCTTGCTGGTCGTTTTCCGACTGGTAGTGGTTGTCGCTGTTTTCACATTGGGATCCTCTGGTATATCTTTTAAGGCCCTCATCAGCATGGCCACGAACTCACGCCGGGTGACATTCTTACCCACCTTGAAATTGCTGCCCGTACCAGGGATAATCTCAAGGCCAAAAAGGATGCTGATGGGCTCCTCAGCCCAAAAGCCATTTAAATGCTTTATATCGGGTACCATAAGCCGGGACAGCTCAGGCGCTGAGGCTAGGCTCTTGGTATCTGCATAGGTCTTTAGGACGTCGGTAGGATTCCCGTTTTTATCGAATTCAGGAAAACGAGCGGAATAATCCAAGGTGGACTCGGTCCACTGTTTTTGGACATAGCCCCCGTCGAAGCTGATCAGCGTAGGCTCGTTGGCTGAATATCGAATCTGCTTTTGGGTTGCGCTGGAAACAATGACCTCTGCCGATCCACCCCATTTTACAGGTTTATTGGCACTCCTCATGTCGGTTTCTACCATAACGTTGATTTTCTGCGTTTGGGTACTGCTCCAATGCTGTTCATAAGCATATAGTCTTCCCGAGAGGGTCACGGTTACAGTGTTGGAGCTCGTGGGCGTGGCCGTCCCTATGGTATAGACCTTTTTTTCTGTGAACTCCCCTGTATGATAATTGATGGCAGGTTTCGGGTCAGTCAGCATGGAACGGCTGAAGCTTGAGGAAGACAAGCGATAGCTTGTCCCACCAATGTTAATAACCTCTGTAGGTGTACGGCTCAGCTCTGTTTTCTCTGTGATTTGTCCATTTACTTTTGTTTCCCGTGTGGTTGTGTACATGACCACCCTGTTGAGCGTCGCATTATTTTCTTTATTCTCCAGCCTGTAGGTATATGTGGCATTAAGAACACCCTTTTTATCGGTTTTTTTAATGGTCAGTGTGCCTGTAAACTGAATGGGTTTTCCCGTGATAAAGCACATTTCGCTATATTGATACTCATCCTTCTCCAGCTTGTTTACAGTTGAAATACCGCCCTCATACCCCAAAGTACCTTCTATGGCTTGGGCTTCTAAGGGAACCATAAGAA
>JAEYPI010000065.1 GCA_023410885.1 Bacillota bacterium | reverse complement strand
GCCTTGCGCTTATTGTGAGCTTGATTAATATCCGCTTCATCCAGCTCTTCCAGAATACTTCTAGCCCGCTCAACCACAGGCTTTGGAATGCCTGCAAGCTTTGCTACCTCCACTCCATAGCTCTGGTCTGCCCCGCCACGGATGATCTTTCGAAGAAAGATAATGTCCTCCCCCTTCTTCCTAACCGAAACGCAGTAGTTTTTGATGCCGTGAAGCTTTTCCTCCAGCTCAGTCAATTCATGGTAATGGGTGGCAAAAAGTGTTCTGGCCCCCAGTCTTGCTCTGTCATTGATATATTCAATAACAGCCCAGGCGATACTGAGACCATCATATGTACTGGTCCCCCGACCGATTTCATCCAGAATCAAAAGGCTTCTGGAGGTGGCGTTTTCAAGGATATTGGCTACCTCGGTCATTTCTACCATAAAGGTACTCTGACCCGAGGCCAGATCGTCAGAAGCCCCAACACGGGTAAAGATTCTGTCGGCCAGCCCGATCTTGGCAGACTCTGCAGGTACAAAGCTCCCTGCTTGAGCCATAAGCGCCATTAAAGCCACCTGACGCATATAGGTGGATTTACCTGCCATATTGGGGCCGGTAATGATGCTCACGCGGTTTTCTTCTGTGTCTAAATAAGTGTCATTAGGTACAAATTGGGTATCCGAGAGCATCTTCTCAACAACCGGATGCCGCCCGTTTCGAATTTCGATGACCCCTCCGTCATAAACCTCGGGACGGGCAAATTGACCGCGATCTGCCACTTCTGCAAAGGAGCAGAGCGCATCAAGCTCGGAAACTGCGTCCGCAGAAGCTTTGAGCTGCTTAACCTGTTTAAAGGCTTGATCCCTGATCTCACAAAAAAGCTCATACTCGCGCATGATGACTTTCTTTTCAGCGCCGAGAATCGTGTCCTCCAGCTTTTTGAGCTCGTCCATGGTATAGCGCTCACAATTGACCAAGGTCTGCTTTCTCACATATTCTTCAGGGGCCTGAGCAATATTGGCTTTAGTGATTTCTATGTAATAACCGAAATTGTCATTATAGCGTATTTTAAGGCTCTTAATGCCCGTCCTGTCCCGCTCTCGGGCCTCCAGTTCCGTTATCCAGCTCTTCCCCTCAACGGTGGCTTTGCGATATTCGTCAACCCGAGCATCATAGCCCTCCTTGATGATGCCGCCTTCTTTGATCGAAAGAGGGGCATCCTCATGAATGGCGGCCTCGATAAGCGCGTGGAGGTCTTCCAGCAAATCCAACCTCTCCGTTAACTGACGGTTTAAATCTGCCTTCAGGTCACTGATGAGGGATTTAATAAAAGGAAGCCGACCTAAAGAGGTTTTTAAAGACAGAAGGTCACGGGCGTTGATGGTGCCGAAGACCAGCTTGGAGGTAAGCCTCTCCATATCATAGACCCCTCTGAGAAGCTCCATGAGCTCACTGCGAAGCATAAAGCTATCCTTGAACTCGGATACGGCATCCAACCTCAGATTAATCTCTTCCACATCTAAAAGCGGTTGCTCCAACCAGTGTCTCAGCTTTCTTCCACCCATTGCGGTGGCCGTCTTGTCCATCACCCACAAAAGGGAACCTTTTTTCTTACCATCCCGCATGGTTTCGGTGATTTCAAGGCTCCTTCGAGAAGCACTGTCAAGCATCATATACTGCTCAATTTTATAGGAGACGATCTTTTCAATATGCTTTAAATTGATCTTCTGGGTCTCTTCAAGATAGGCCATTAAAGCACCTGAAGCGCTTTGAGCCAGCTCCAGAGACGATAAAGGATTCTCTCCCAGGGTTTCCTTAATCTTTTCATCGGCCACTTTACCCTTAAAGCATTCCTCTTCAAGGATGGAGGGCTTGACCCCAAAATAGTCAATAAAAAAGGCCTTATAATCTTCTTTCTTGGTTAGCTCAACATTGGCAATAATCTCAGAGGGCCTGTAACGCGCCACTTCATCAATAAGCTTGCGCATGGAGCTACCCCAAGTGATTTGTGTGGCGTAAAACTCTCCTGTTGAAACATCCACCACGGCGATACCAAAGTAAATCTGCTGGCAGTAGATGGCCATCAGATAATTATTCTTCTTCTCCTCCAGCATGGCCGGGTCAATGACCGTTCCGGGTGTGATCACTCTGGAAACATCCCGCTTGACAATACCCTTGGCTAAAGCCGGATCTTCCATTTGATCGCAGATGGCCACCTTGTAGCCTTTATTGATAAGACGGGATATGTAAGTATGGGCAGCATGATAAGGCACGCCGCACATGGGCGCTCGCTCCTCAAGTCCGCAATCCCTGCCAGTCAGGGTAATTTCAAGCTCACGAGAGGCCAGCTCGGCATCGGAAAAGAACATCTCATAAAAATCGCCCAGCCTGAAAAACAGGATGCAATCCTTGTAGCGCTCTTTTATCTCCATATATTGCTGCATCATAGGAGTCAGCTTAGCCACGCTTTTTTCCTCCTCTGCCTTCAAGCCAGAAAGCACCTGCCCGTATGATTTCCACCTCGACTAAATCACCCTTTTCAATGCCATCAGCCTTGAAATTGACGAGGCGATTAGAAGCGGTACGCCCTGAAAGCATTTCAGAATTCTGTTTGCTAGGGCCATCCACAAGCACCTCAACGGTCGTGCCTTCAACTTTTTTTGCAAGCTCGGTCGCAATATCGGTTTGGAGATCCAGAAGGGTTTTAAAGCGCTTACTGATAACCTCGGAGGGCGTCGTTTGCTCAAGCTTGGCCGCAGGCGTCCCCTTTCTCGGCGAATAAATAAACATAAACGCTGCATCAAAACCTACTTTTCGAACCACATCAAGGGTTTCTTCAAAGTCCTCATCGGTCTCTCCGGGGAAGCCTACAATGATGTCTGTGGTCAGCGCTATATGGGGTATCTCGGCCTTTATTCTATCGACCAAGGCCAGATAGTGCTCCTTGGTGTATTTACGGTTCATTTTTTCAAGGATCCGGGTACTGCCCGACTGAAAAGGAAGATGGAGATGATTGCAGACTTTTTCGCAATGCTTCATGGCATCGATGAGGCTGTCCGATAAATCCTTGGGATGGGAGGTCATAAACCGTACCCTCTCGATACCGTCAATACCCTCAATGGCATATAAAAGCTTGGCAAATAGGTCCTTTTCACCGATGTCATTGCCAAAGGAATTGACATTCTGACCAAGGAGTGTAATCTCCTTGCAACCATCCTTAGCCAAAGCTTCGATCTCGGCCAGGATATGGGACATGTCTCGGCTGCGTTCGCGCCCTCTGACATGGGGTACAATGCAATAGGTGCAGAAATTATTACAGCCAAGAATAATGCTCACCCAGGCTTTGTGCTTGTCGGTACGCTTAATGGGAAGCTCCTCAACAATTTTGTCTTCCTTTTCCCACACCTCAAATACACGCTTACGATGATTCATATAGCGGAACAGAAGCTCCGGGAAGGTATGGACATTGTGGGTACCGAAGACGATTTTAACATTGCGATAGGATTTTTTGATTTTCTCCACCACATGGGGCTGCTGCATCATACAGCCGCAGGCCACAATAAAGGCCCCCTTCTCCTCGCATTCTTTTGCAAGAGCGCCAATATGACCATAAATACGCTCCTCGGCATTTTCGCGTACACAACAGGTCACAAAAAGAATAATATCGGCAGAAGCGCCTTCCTGGACTTCCTCAAAGCCCATGTCAATCAACATGCCGGCTATGGTTTCCGAGTCCCGCTCATTCATTTGACAACCGAAGACATCAATTCTGAACTTTTTTGTTTTCCCTGTTTGTAAGGTGTATTCCATGTTGCGGTTTCTAACCTGCTCCACCCATTCTGAGGCTTCAACATGTTGAACATCACCCCGATCCTCTTGGGATTTTTGGGGTTTCAGCCTGTATTTATCACTATTTTTCTTTATGTCCAAGTTATTAGTCCTTTCCTGTAACATGTCCTTCTTAATCTGTAACACTATCATAACAAAAATGCGGAAAAAATAAAAGTTGATACAATAAAGGTGCATTCCCACCGGAATGCACAGCCTCGATCCATAAAAAAGGGCCATTGCACTGAAGCAACGGCCGCTTTTTTTGACTTTTTTTAGAAATCTTAAGGCTGCAAGGTCTTGAACATGTCGTTAATTGCGCCATCCAAGGTCTTAAGAGTATCCATCTTGAATACGGGATCCCTCATAATAATCTGATTCAGGTAGTCATTGCCAACCAGCCAGTTTACATCGCCAATACCGGCCACTTTGGGAACCGGACATGCGTTCTTGTACGCATCGACCATAACCTGCTTGGAAGCTTTCGTACCCGGTGCATCCGACATGAATAGGGTTGCGTTGACTTCATCAATAGCAGACATACCACTACCGCTTGCAGCAACCTTGCCTGCCTGATCTTTTCCGGCGATAAACTTGGTGAACGCCCAGGCTGCATCGACATTAGCACTTTGGTTATAGATACAGATAGCTTTTGATTGAACAGCATTGAACCGCTTGCCACTGTCTCCCTTAGGAAGCTGGAAGCATTCAAAGTTTACCGGTATCTTATCGGCTCCTCCAGCGTAGCTGAACAGCCAGTATGAAGGAATAACACTGATTGCACACTTGCCCTGAGCAAACAGATCGTTAGAGAACCATGATCCGCCTGTTATATCATAAGTGGGTGCAACATTGTATTTCCAGATCATGTCATGCAGATATTGAATGGACTTGACTGTACCATCACTAAGAATATTAGATTTTCCGTCATTGGTGTATGCTGAGCCGCCATTGGAATAGAACATGGGATCAACAAAAGCATCGAGGTAATCCGACACATTGG
>JAEYPI010000197.1 GCA_023410885.1 Bacillota bacterium | reverse complement strand
GGGTACAAAGGCCAGGGAAACCTATCTCATCAAGGACGGCATCCTGACGGGAAGGCTTCACAGTGCTTCGACAGCAGCACTGCTTGAGGAGGAGGTAACCGGTAATGCCCGGGCCATCAATTTCGAATATGAACCTATCGTGCGTATGACCACTACCTACATAAAGCCAGGTAGCAAAACGAAGGAAGAGCTTATTTCAGAAGTAGAGAATGGCTTTTTAATTGAGCAGATCAAGCATGGTTCTGGCCTTTCCACCTTCACCATAGCACCCTCGCTGGCCTACCGAATTAAGAACGGTAAGATTACCGAGCCCGTCAATATCTCCGTTATCAGCGGAACTGTTTTTGAGACCTTGTCCGAAATTGACGGACTTTCAGATCAGCTTGAGCTATTATCTTTTGTCACGGGCGGCTGTGGTAAGATGGAGCAATATCCGCTCCCTGTGGGATTTGGCGGCCCCTATGTCCGAGTCAGAAATATGATGGTTCAATAAAATAGGGTGCGATCTTTAGATTGCACAACATGACTCGACCCTTATATGAGTAAAGGAGGCTACATAAATGATTAAGGAACAATATCGCTCGACGATTATGGATACCACCCTTAGCATTGTAAACTCACAGTTGGAATCGGTAAGAAACAAAAACATTACCAAGACCAGCCAAAGGGTTTATAAGGACGGCTTTATCGGAGTGGCCGGTGCCATAGGCACATTTTCAGAGGACGAGCTTTTAAATGAAGCCCAGCAAGCTCTTGGGAAAAACATCGAATATCCCATAGACCCATCCGCACAGCAAACCATGAGTCATGACGTGCGCCAGCCCATAATAGCCGCCCATGAAGTCTTGGATGAATTCAACCTCTTATTGGAAGACCTTAAGAAGAGACAGCCTCACTTTATCTTCTCCAACAAAATATCTCTGACCGAAGTCAAATCAAGCCTCGTTAATGATGCAGGGCTTCAATTGGATTATACCGACAGGTGCTTGTCGTCAGGGATTATTTTTAAGGAAAAGACATCCACCAGCGTCTTTGACGGCGGTTTAGGCTTTCTGGAGAGGAAATATGATCGAAAGCTCATTCTCGATGAATTTGACCTAATTCTTAATGCTTATAGAGAGAAAGTGGAGCTACCCAAGAAAGGCAGATGTCCTATTATTTTTGTTACCGAAGAAGCGCCCGTTGACAAATTCGTCAGCGATCTCAAGGCCGATGTCTTCGCACAAGGAGGCTCCCTGTTCTCAGATAAACTTGGCCAGAAGCTTTTCAATGAAAGCTTTACCTTTGGCCAGAATCTGAATCCGGCTGACGTTATGAATACACCCTTCTTTGATGCAGAGGGAACCGTCAATCCCCATTTTGTGTTTAATCTCATTGAAGACGGCATACTGAAAGCGCCCTATTGCGACAAGAAAACAGCTCATAAATACGGGTTTAAGTCCTCGGGAGGTGCGGTCGCTCCTTATGATGGCGTGCCGCAGTCCTCAATTATTAGACCCTATATCAAGAAAACAGCTGAAAGCTTAAAAGCCCTGTTAGGCGGTGAAATGGGAATATTCGTCTTTATGGCATCGGGCGGCGATTTCACTCCCCAGGGGGATTATGCAACACCGGTACAACTCGCCATGCTCTTTGACGGTGAACGACTCATTGGCCGGCTTCCTGAATTCAATCTCTCCTCCAGTGTGTTTGACATGTTTGGAGAGGGCTTCAGAGGCGTAGCCTCCAATGGGTTCCTGCCTTTCTCAACCAACGAATTTGTTGTTTTAGAAATGAATATCTCATAGTTTTATTTTACGTGCTGTGGGGGCTGAAGCAAGGCCCCCTTCAGCCGTTTCTTTCAGGGTTTGGGGCATTTCCTTCCCCACCTTGTCCATGATACTTATAACCTCATCGGCTGGCACTAGGATATTGATGCCGGCCAGAGCCAAATTAGCTGAAATGATGGCGTTGGAGGCACCTGAAGCGTTTCTTACGACACAGGGTATCTCTACGAGCCCTGAAATCGGATCGCAAGCCAAGCCAAGAATGTTTTCCAATGCTATGGCTACAGCATGGGAAACCGCTTCCGGAGACCCACCAAGAAGCTCTACGAGAGCCGCGGCTGCCATAGCGGCGGCTGACCCGCATTCAGCCATGCATCCACCTTCCGCGCCGGATATGGTGGCCTTTTTAGCAATGACAAGCCCTACGCCAGCTGATGTAAACAGCGCTCTTACCACTTTATCCTCATCAAGCTTGTATTCTTCCATAGCTGTTATCAGTACGGCTGGAATAATGCCGCAGGAGCCCGCTGTAGGCGCAGCCACAATTCTACCCATGCAGGCGTTGTACCCAGAGGTTGCCAGCGCCTTAACCATGGCCTTATGAATCAAATCTGACGGGACCTTACCATCATTAATGCTTGTCTGAAGCCGATAGGCCTCTCCCCCGACTAAACCGCTGGCAGAGCGCAGGTCAGGATCATAGCCGCTAGTTATGGATTCTTTCATCACCTGAAAGCTTTTTTGCATTTTATCGATTAAATGATCAATTGTTGTCTCATTATTTAGGGCCTCATATTTAAGGACAACATCAGAAATTTTGCATTGGGACTCCTTTGCCTCCTCAACCAGCATAAACAGGCTATCGATTTCCTTCATAAACTGATGTTCCCCTTTCATTCACCAGAAAAAAAACATTGTGATGTTCTCATTACTAATGTACGGGTTTGATAATGGTGGCTCGTGAGATACGCGGGATGCGCTCAATAAGAGCGGCAATTTCGTCCGATATCTCTTCATCGGCCTCAATGACCATGATAGCCGATCCCCGTTTCTCAGAACGGTAGACTCTCATAAAGGCGATATTAATATTAAAACAGGCAAGAAGGTTGGTCACTGAGGAGATAACACCCGGAAGATCGGTATGGGTGATAACCAAAGTATAATAGTTCCCTCCAATGGACACCTCGACATCGTTGACCTGGGTGATTACAATATTGCCGCCCCCTATGGATGAACCCACTACACTGGCCTTTTTCCCGCTTTTCCCTATAATATCAAGACGGGCGGTATTAGGGTGAACATTCCCCAGATTGACTTTTTCGAAAGCATAAGTAAGGCCGGCTTTTTGGGCCAGGTCAAGGCTATCCCGGATCCGGGCATCATCAACATCATAGCCCATAAGGCCGCCCAGAATGGCTTTGTCGGTGCCATGTCCCATGGCTGTCATGGCAAAAGAACCATGGAGGCTAATTTTGGCCTCTGAAACGTCTTCTCCCAAAAGCATGCGGGCAACCTTGCCTATTCTTGAGGCACCGGCCGTATGGGAGCTGGACGGCCCTACCATAACAGGGCCGATGATATCAAAAACATTCATAAAAAAATCTCCCGGTTCACCAATTAATATTATAGCTTACTCAGGTTTAAAGGATTTAATCCTGTATGCCCTTGTGCGATCTATAATAATGAGGGGTAAGCCCCGTATACTTCTTAAAAATTTTAGTGAAATAATCATGGTCACTAAAACCCAGCCGCTCAGCAATCTCATAGTTTTTATAGAAACTTTTGGCAAACAAATATTTAGCGCGCTCCACCTTAACCGTTGTCATATACTCCAAAAGCGAAACACCCGTGGACTGTTTAAAAAGCTCACTTAAGTATGTCTTATTAATATAGAGGCTTTCTGCAATACGCTTGACCGAAATATCCTCTTCAATATGATTAAGAACCTGGAGACAAGCCTCTTTAATCGTGCTTTCATCGCCTTTCCAGAGAATCATTTTTCTCAAAAAAGGCGTTAACCTTTCAATAGGCTCCTTTACTTTATTACGGATAATCGACCACTCCCAGCCCCCATCGAGCTCAAGATGCTTCATTTCTGAGAGGTCGGAATAGAGACTGATCCACTCATTTTGGGAAAGGATTTGAGAAAAGATGGATTCAATAGCATTTTTAAGAATAAGGGCCGATTTAGGTCCGTCATAATGAAGTGCTGCCCCCACGGTTTCTACTAATTGATCCGTGGCATTTACAGCTTCTGCATCACCTTTATTCAGGAGCTTCACGACTCTATCGACATTCTGGGCAGGAAAGAAGGCTTCTTCGGCCAGGCCTTGAAGCTGATCCAGCCTATGCTGCTCAGTCTTTTTTTCGTCAAGGTATACGCGGGCACGGCCTAATAGTTCGGCAAGACTTTGGCTGTCCACCGGCTTGCCCAAATAATCAAAGGCGCCATATAAAAGCCCTTCACGAGCATAACTGTATTCGGTATAATCACTAAGAAGCACAATACAGGGACAGAGCTTTTCTTCAGACGCCGCTTTCAAAAAAGTCATACCATCCATGATCGGCATTCGGATATCCGTTATAATGAGATCATACGGCGATTCTCTCAGCATCTTTAGGGCATCTGCCCCATTTTCTGCCTCTCCTCCAATAAAAAAGCCCGTTGATTCGCCCCAAATTTTCATTCTTTTCATATCAAGACGAAGGACCTCTAGGTCATCAACAATTAATACCTTATACAAGCATCCACCCCATAAAAAACGATTTTACACCTTATCCCACACAGGCTTCCACCTTGGCCAGCAGATCACGGGAATTCCATGGCTTATGAATAATGCCCTTTAGATTGATCCGGTCCTGGTGGCTGGAAACCGAGATCATATCGGCATAACCCGTCACCAAAAGGGCTCTGATTTCTGGATATTTTTCATTGACCTTTACCAGAAACTCATCTCCGTTCATACCCGGCATAAGCCAATCTGAAAGTATGAGAATCACCTGGACTCCGCACTCCACTAAATCATCAATAATGAACAGGGCTTCCATAGCGCTTAAGGCCGTCTCATAGTGAAAACGGGCCCCAAAATGGCCCATAAGCTCCTGCTTTAGGGCTAATACAATCATTTCTTCATCATCCACACACAGGATTGCATTGCGACTGGGCATTTAAACCATCTCCTTAAACCGCTCTCAGCCAGATATCGAAAGTGGTTTCGCCTTGCTGAGTTTGCACCTCAATGGTGCCTCCGACTTCTTCCACAATTCTTTTAGCAATATCTAATCCAAGACCTGTTCCCTCCCCCAGCTTTTTCGTGGTAAAGAAGGGTTCGAAAATTCTGGTTCTTATCGATTCCGGGATGCCTGGACCATTATCCGTAATCGATACTTTTACAAAATCGTCTATCGTTGTAATAGCAATTTTGAGCTTTCCTTTATAGTCCATAGCCTGTAAGGCGTTGTTAATAATATTTACCCACACCTGATGCAGTTTATCAGGATAACACAAAACCGGAGGTACTTTCTCATATTCTTTTATAATCTCCACACCATATTTGATTTGGTTGTAGTAAAGGGTTAAAACCATCTCGATATCATTGGTGACATCATGGGCAACAACCTGCTGATTGGATTCATGGTGGGAATATATCTTAAGCGCCATAATGACCTTTGACGCTTTTTCGGCAGAGACTCTGATCATATGGGCTGATTTATGCATGGTCATCATGCTGTATGCCATTTTTACCGCATCATTGACACCCTGCTTTTGAATGAAGTCCCTGAATTCCTCATCACTAGCCTGATAGCCGATATCCACCAAGAGTTCAATCACTTCATCGGGTACAGGTATATGATCCTCCTCCACAATCTGATAATACCGCTTACGATTCTGCCGCTTTGAAGCGACATCTTGATTGCCACCTCCCGCAAGGGAGTGGGCAATCAAATGCGTGTAAACAGCATTGACTGCTTCGGGGGCCTTCGCACGAAAATCAATAATCTGATCAAGCTCATTTTGAATAACCTTTTCCACAGTCCCGCCCGCCGAGGTAATGACACCTAATGGCGTGTTGAGTTCATGAGCAATGCCGGCGACAAGCTGACCCAGCACCGCCATTTTTTCTTGGTTTACCAGCTGATACTGGGCTTCCCGTAAATCCTCGATGGCTGATTCCAGCTCATTATTGGCCTCTTCCAGTTCTATGGTGCGTTCTGCTACCTTGTCTTCCAACTCATCATTCAGCTTTTTAATTTCGTACTCAGCTCTTTTACGAGAGGTAATATCTTGTATAACGACAATCGCTGTAGTTGCCTCTTCACCTTCCAGCCAGAGCGGTGAGACGGTCATTTCCACCCATACCACCTGACCGTCCTTCCGAATATATCGCTTCTCCAGAGAAAATTCCCGTGTCCTTCCTTCTATCAAATCCTTAATTAGCACCTGCTGCCTGACAATATCCTCTATATGGGTGATTGTTTCATAAGATATCTCCAGCAATTCCTCCATGCTGTAGCCCACGATATCGCAAAAACGCTGATTCATTAATAGGTAGCGGCCAGCTTTGGCCAGCACCTGCGCAACACCTACGCCGGCTTGCTGAAAAATGGCTCTTAACTGAGCTTCACTAGCCTGAGTCTGCTTCTGCGCGGCATCAATATCCTGAAACATGTGCTCCAAATCCGAAGCCATGCTTTTTATTTCAGAAAAGGCGTGCTTAAATCTGGCTGCTTCAATCTGCTCTCTGGCGAGGCTGTGGGAAGACTTACCGGCTTCAATCATGCTTCTTCTCATGGATTCAAGGGGTCTAACCACTCGGATGTAGCTCGAAATGCTCAAGGTCGCTGCCATTAAAAGGATAACGGCACCCATTTGTATGATCTCGTCCTGGAGCTCCCTGAAGAACTGATCTCGGCTCTCCGAGTGATCATACCAAAGGGTCGCATATGCTAAAATCTGAGAATCATCATCGAATTTATAGATGGGAATGGTATGACGCTCTATATAAGGCCCTTCAGGATCGATGCTGGTTTCAAATACTTCCCCCCCGCTAGAGGTAAGCTTAATAATCCCGCGATCCGCCGTACTAATCTCAACACATGCCAGCTGGTCACTATTCAATTCATTGGCAATCAGTTTCTTCAAAGTATCCAGATCATAATTCCAAATGGCAGGTTCAAAAGAACTCTGGATACGTGTTTCCAGGGTCTTCTTATAGTTTAATAAATCTGCTTGGCTTTCTTCCAAATTTTGAAAGGCGCCATAGATAATGGCCGGAATATAAACAAGCAGGGCAATTAAAGAAGCCAGGCCTGAAAGCTTACCCGCAAGGCCCATTCTTTTAATTGGACTTTTTCTTTGCGTAGGTGCCACTAAAAATCACACATCCTCTTTGCTTCATCTTCCGGCATATATTGATGAAAGATTTCACAGAGCGTCCCATCTTCTTGCATTTCTGCAATAGCTGTTTTGAATCGTTCTGCATCTTCGGCAATAAAATATCGCTTGCTGAGGGTAAGACATCTTAATAACGGCGCTTCGTCGGGTGCCCAGTCCATAACACTGATATTCTGAATGTCAAGGGCGTCAAAATAGTATAGGTAACTGGAGGCTATATTAAAGGTCACTTGAATCCAGCCGTCTTTGAGCATTTTGTAGAGGGATTCCGTATCAATGGCCTCAACAATCATCCGCTT
Organism: Bacillota bacterium; assembly: GCA_023410885.1. Taxonomy (GTDB): domain Bacteria; phylum Bacillota; class Clostridia; order DSM-8532; family DSM-8532; genus DTU059. Next base: position 5,624 of record JAEYPI010000197.1, on the reverse strand, counting down.
TTCTTTAAGCTTTTCAATGAGCTTCGCATAATGCTCACCATAGTAATAACCCCGAATGATACCCACTTTTATATCTGGCCTCTCCAAAAGCTCCGCTTCGGTAGACAATCCTATATCGGCTTCAACCAATGCATGATTCTTCTGGGCGAAACAGGGAATGAAATAGGAATACCGCTCCCTCTCAGGTGTCATGACCGCAGAAACACTCATGGGCAACGAACCCTCTGCAATCATTGAGTTGATTCTAGCCCGGGGCATTACTCGCTCATCAAAAGCTATACCCATTCTTCTTGATAGCTCGTCAATAATATCCTTATTAATGCCTTCCTCATCTTTTTCGTTATAGAGATAGCCACTATTATAATAGGCTACGGTAATAGCGCGGTCTATATCGGCTACGACCTTCTTATTGTAATGATCGACTGGTTGCTCATAATCCTCCTGATTCAATCCTCTTTCATTCTGAGCAAGAAATTGTAGATCAAAGTAATGATAAGTATAAAGGATTAATAGTAACAGGAAGGCGCCCATAATCAGAATAAGCATGACCCGCTTCATTGTTTTCGAACCCCTTCTCCAGCTTCTGAACAGGCAGGCAGCGTAAAGCTCACTGTCGCACCCAGCCCTTCCTCACTGGTTATACCAACGCTCCCTCCGTGCTTTTCGACAATCTTCTTCACCGTTGCAAGTCCGATACCCGACCCCTCAAATTCACTTTGTGAATGCATCCGCTGAAAAATGCCAAATACCTTGGATGAATAGGCCATATTAAAGCCAACACCATTATCGCTTATGGTAAACCTATACCGATTGTGTATCTTGGATACACCCACCTTAATGATGGCTCTTTTTTGATATCGAGTGAATTTTACGGCATTGGATAGAATATTGTGAAGGGCTTGCTTAAGGAGCAGGACATCACCATTGACCACGGGAAGCGTCTCTTCAATAACCAAGTCAACCTGTCTTTCCTCAACTGAAGTCATAATCTCTTGAAAGGTTTGAGGGATTAAAAGGCCCATATCCACAAGAGAGTTTTCCGGGTCGGTCTTTGCGGTTACCGCATATTGGAGTAACTTTTCAATGAGCTCAAACATATCGGAGCAGACGCCCCTGATATTTTTCAGCATACTTTTTACATCATCATTGAGTTCACTTTCATAATCCTCCAGAATGAATTTAGAATAGTAATCAATGGACCGCAAGGGGGACTTCAAGTCATGGGAGACCGTATAGGAAAAGGACTCAAGCTCTTTAACCGCCTCGCTTAATTGTAGGGTGCGCATCTCGACTGTTTTCTCCAGCTCCTCATTCATCTGCATAATTTGAAGGGATTTGGCCTCAAGCTGCTTTTGGGTTCTGAATTTATCAATGGCCTGATTGATGGTAAGCAGTAAATCCTCTCTGTCCCAAGGCTTCTGTATGTATCGGTATAACCCGGCCTGGTTAATTGCATACCGGATCGCCCCCACGTCGGTATAACCTGTGAGTAGAATTTTAAGAGCCTCCGGGTGTGTCTTATTGAGCTCGGATAGCAGAACCTCGCCCGGCATACCGGGCATTCTTTGATCCGAAACGACAAGCAAAATAACGTCCCCACGTTTTTTTGATTCATCTGCAATTCTAAGGGCTTCCTCACCACTAAGGGCTGTTTCAATAATAAAATCATTGGAAAGCCCTCTCATCAACTCCATTTTTAGAGCGTCAACAACCATTTCCTCATCATCGACACATAAGATCATCTCTCTGCCCATATGGCCACCTGAAAAATAAAATTTGTTCTATATTTACCCTATAATTCTCCAAAATCCCAAAAGTTCGGCATGAATTTCTGAATTTTAACAGGGGACGGTTTTTGTTACATTTTCAAAAACCGTCCCCTGTTTTAGTCCATTATACTTTTTGGATGTATCTTTGTCTTTTAATAAGCTCTTCCCCAGTAAACCATCTGCTTGGCTTCCTTACCGCAGCATACGCATTTTTCTCCTATTTTTTCCTGCTCAAAGGGTATGCATCTTGCCGTGGCTGCCATTCTCTCCTTAATAGTCTTTTCACATTCTCCGTCCCCGCACCACATGGCCTTGATAAAGCCCTGGGTTTCATTGAGGATGGCTTCCATCTCGTCCAGGGTTGTAGCCTTGAAGGTCTTGGCCTCTCTAAGAGCTAGAGCCTTGTTGTAGAGTGAGGTCTGGATTTCATCAAGAAGCTCCGGCACCTTAGTTTCCAGTTCATCCATGGAGACAAAAAGCTTCTCTCTATTTTCACGCTTAACCAATACCACCTGGTTTTTCTGAATGTCCTTGGGCCCGACCTCCAGGCGAAGGGGTACACCGCGCATCTCATGTTCCGAGAACTTCCAGCCGGGCATTTTATCCGAATCATCCACCTTGACCCTGCATACCTTTGAAAGTCTTTCCTTAAGCTCATAAGCCTTATCCAGAACACCTTCAACATGCTGCTGCACCGGAACAATGACCAATTGGATGGGCGCTACCTTAGGAGGTAGAACCAAACCGGAGTCATCCCCATGAACCATAATAATGGCGCCGATTAAGCGGGTACTCATACCCCAGGAGGTTTGGTGAGCAAACTTAAGTTGATTATCCTTATCCAGGAACTGAATACCAAAGGCTTTCGCGAAGCCATCTCCAAAGTTATGGGACGTGCCGGATTGAAGGGCTTTGCCATCATGCATCAGGCTCTCGATGGTATAGGTTGCTTTTGCCCCTGCAAACTTTTCCTTCTCAGTCTTTTGTCCCTTGATAACAGGAATGGCCAGGAATTCTTCGCAGAAGGAAGAGTAAACATTGAGCATACGAAGGGTTTCCTCTTGAGCCTCCTCAGCAGAAGCGTGAACAGTATGGCCCTCCTGCCATAGGAACTCAACGGAGCGCAGGAAGGGACGGGTTGTCTTTTCCCATCTCACCACTGAGCACCATTGGTTATAGAGCTTGGGCAGGTCACGATAGGATTGTACAATATCCTTGTAATGGTCGCAGAAAAGGGTTTCAGAGGTTGGGCGAACACAAAGTCTTTCAGCCAGCTTTTCGCTGCCTCCATGGGTCACCCAGGCCACCTCGGGGGCAAAGCCCTCTACATGCTCCTTTTCTTTTTGCAGCAAGCTCTCAGGAATGAACATGGGCATATAGATGTTCTCGTGCCCTGTTTCCTTAAAACGTCTGTCCAGCTCCTTTTGTATGAGCTCCCAAATGGCGTAGCCATAAGGTCTGACGATCATACATCCCTTAACGCTGGCATATTCCACCAGATCGGCCTTTTTTACGATGTCCGTATACCATTGGGGAAAATCCTCGTTCATGGATGTAATCGCTTCAACAAATTTCTTTTCCTGTGCCATAAAAACCTCCGATTTTATTTATTCATTACTTCGCTATAATGATTCAACGTCTTATTTGATTTCACGCTCGGTCTATCATCGTTGTTATTGTTGGTTACCCCTAGATGCAATCATTCCCCATTTTAAATCCGTTTTGTGCTCTCACGCTTTAGCTTCTGCTTGCACCGTGACTTGTGCCATCACGCTTTTCAAAGCTTCTTCGACACCTAATTCCTGCACTTCTTTTGTCTTTCTTTCCTTTAATTCCACCAAGCCATCCGCTGCTTTTTTACCGACCGTAATCCTTAGAGGAATGCCCATTAGGTCCGCGTCTTTAAATTTCACACCGGCCCGCTCATTCCTGTCGTCAAGAATAACCTCTACCTTAGCTTCCTGAAGCTTCTCATAGAGCATTTCCGATATCTCCATGACCTTTTCATCCAGGACATTGACCGGCACGATAACCACATGATAGGGTGCCACCGCCATGGGCCAGATGATACCATTTTCATCATGGTTCTGTTCAATAATTGCCGCCATGGAACGATTTAAACCAATCCCATAACATCCCATGACCATGGGCCTCTCATTTCCTTCCTCGTCCAGATAGTTGCAATTAAGCGCCTTACTGTATTTTTCCCCTAATTTAAAAATATGCCCCACTTCAATGCCCCTGGTCATATTAAGCCTTTGCCCGCAGCAGGGACAGGGGTCCTGCTCGGTAATGTGCCGGATATCATGAATCTCCGCCTGAAAATCCCGTCCGAGATTGACATTCAATAAGTGATAGCCCGTTTCATTGGCACCGACAATGAGATTTTTAGCTGAAGCCACCTCATGATCTGCAATGATTCGGATCTTGAGGCCGATAGGCCCGGCAAAACCCACCTCTGCATGTGTGATGGCACTGACACTTTCGCTGTCGGCCATTACCAGCTCCGAGCAGCCCAGCACATTAGCAAGCTTCACCTCATTGAGCTCTCGATCCCCTCTTACCATCGTGGCAACCAGGGTATGATCGGCCTTGAAAATAAGAGTCTTGGCAAATTTGGACGGGTCGCAGCATAAAAAGGCTGTAAGCTCATCAATGGTCCGGACATCTGGGGTCGCGATTTTTTCAACCGGCTTTTCCGCTTCTTTGGAAGCCGACGGTGGCAAACAGGCTGCCTTTTCATCGTTGGCCGAATAACCGCAGGCATCACAATAAACGATGACGGCCTCCCCTATGTCGGAGGTCACCATAAACTCCTGGGACCCCGAACCGCCCATGGCACCAGAATCAGCCTCAACAACCCGATAATCCAGCTTTAGGCGGTCAAATATATGCCGATAGGCCTCATCCATTTTTTTATAGGAAAGATCCAACCCGGCTTGATCCCGATCAAAGCTGTAGGCATCCTTCATAACAAATTCCCGGGAACGCATAACACCAAACCGTGGACGCCTTTCGTCACGGTACTTGGTCTGAATCTGATACAAAATAAGCGGTAGCCCGCGATAGGACCTAACGCTGCTTTTCACTGTCTCAGTAAAGATCTCCTCATGAGTAGGACCCAGGCAAAAATCGCGATGATTGCGATCCTTAAGCCTGAACATTTCAGGGCCGAATACCTCCCAACGACCAGAATCCCGGTAGCTTTCTGCAGGCAGCAGCGCCGACATCAGAAGCTCCTGAGCGCCTGCTGCATCCATTTCCTCTCGAATGATCTGTTCAATTTTTTTAAAGGTACGAAGCCCCAGTGGCAAAAAGGAATAAATGCCTGATGCCAGCTTTCGCATCAGACCTGCTCTGAGCATGAGCTGATGGCTCACGATCTCAGCCTCGGCAGGGACTTCTCTCAAGGTCGGTAAAAACATTCTTGTAAAACGCATCTCTTCACCTCTTAGCAAGTTGGCAAGTTGGGGACGGTTCTTTACTTGCGTTTGGCAAGTCAAGAACCGTCCCCAACTTGCGCCTACAAAAAATCCGCCCCAAAACTGGGACGGATCAATAACTTTCCGCGGTACCACCCTCATTGGCCCTTTATTTTAAAGAGCCCGGCTTAAAAGTCTTTAACGGGACAAGCGTAAGCCTCATCGGCTTTAGGTCTCGGGGTTGGGACGAAGCGCTGTACAGGCGCGAAAGCCTTCCACCAAGCGGCCTTCTCTCTTAATTGCCCTTTTTGCTTCATATTCCCGTCATCAACAATTATCAAATTATTATCTCACATTATAATACACTGAATTTGAAACTGTCAACGCATAGGGAACACATGAGCCAAGGCGCAAGTCGGGGACGGTTCTTAAC
>JAEYPI010000245.1 GCA_023410885.1 Bacillota bacterium | reverse complement strand
TTTTTCAGCTAATTCCTGGCTTTTAATGATCGAAAGAATGGCGTAGGCAAACTCTAACGATACCCCTGCCCCTCTTGCGGTGATAAAATTCTGATCCACCACAACATTATCCTCAGTGACCATTGCGCCTTCAAGGTATTTTTCAAAGCCCGGATAACAGGTGGCCTTCACTCCATTATAAAAGCCTAATTTACCCGGTATGGAAGGTCCGGCGCAGATAGCCGCCAGCAAGCCTTTTTCTCCCTGATGGGCTTTTAGTATCTCAATTAAAGGCTTTGTATTTCCCAGCCCATCTACCCCTCGGCCACCGCCGGGCAGCACAATCATGTCCTCATGTTCCACTTTTATCTGATTTAGCGTTGTATCTGCAATAACCTGTATATTTCTTGCGCTTGCAACTGTTTTATCGGCCTTGACAGACACCATGATGGTCTCAACCTCACCACGTCTCAATACATCTACAACCGACAACGCTTCTATTTCCTCAAACCCGTCTGCGAGCATAACATAGACCTTCATATCTGTACATCCTTTCTATCCGTTTTCTCATAGTTATCTCGTCTATTAATTTCTACTCCTATTATAGACCAATTGTCTGATACGCAAAAGTTATTCCAATCTCCTGCCCCCCTTTGTCCCATTCGGCATAATATGTATAAAAGGAAAAATTCTTCATCCGGACCATTTATTTTTGGAGATGATAGTGAAATGAATATATTGGATTTTCAAAAGGCAATGAAATACATAGGGGTTTATAAGGGTCAAGTCGACAATGACCCCGGACCCCAGACAAAAGCAGCAGCAGAAGAATGCTTAAAGGTTATTCAACAAATTCTCAGCAACAGTGGCAATACAGCGTCACCACCCTTTACCTATGAAGTAATCGGATCCACCCATGTCGTCAAAGTTGATCCTATGGACATCAAGGTCGAAATGGTCAATAAGGCAACAAACTCAATTATCAACCGTAAAAATCTTGCCAACTGCAATTTCTTTTCGGGAAGCAATGTTATCGGTTGGCTTATTTCTGAGGGTAAGGTACTCGCAGAGCGGCATGAGTACAAGACCTGGAAAGGAAACCCTAAAGGTACCTTGATTGTTTATAAGAATAAGAAAGTTGAAGCAGGGTGGAAATGGGATTCCGATATTGCCCCTGTAGTTGATGACATTTGGTTTTGCGTTCAGGGATTCAACCTGTTCCCTGAAGGCATGACAGTCAGGCAGGGTGTTGTGCGAGAAGGATTTAGTTGGGACTGGGTTGCTTACGAAACAAACCGCATTTCAATAGGATACGATGGGATGAATATAGTGATTGCTGTCAGGCCGAAGTCCGATGGTGATAGAGCTGTAGCAACCATGGTGAACCTTGGATGCACCGGTAATGCCATTGGCCTCGACAGCGGCGGCTCCTGCAATTTGAGAGTTAGCGGAAATGATTATTTCAAGACCTTAAGGGTACTCCCCGCCATTATGTACTGGTGATATCCACCAGAGTTATCAGAAGGAATGCATTTATGTTTTTTTATCATTGCATCCCTTTATTATTTTTTTGCATATGTCTATTTCTTAAAACTATAATAAATGAATTGTTGTTTCCAATATTTTTATAATCAATCTCCCCCTTGACAATTACTAAGCTCCCGCATATCATGTAATGGAAATGGTGTTCATAAGACCACCTAAATAAGGAGTTTTGATGTCGGTTATATACTTGGCTTAAACCAGTTTAATAGGTTCAAATGAGTAAAACAAAGGCCTTTTGGGGCTTGTTTTGTGTTACTGTTTGAACAAAACTGTAAGTCAAGGACAAACAAGGCACCTCGAAGAAGCGATCAAGCGCCGTTCGTCATTGCGAACGGCCTTTTTGTATTCTTTTTGGGAGTGCTGAAGTCTAGCCGGCTCTATTATTTTAGAAGGCTGCGTGCGGGTGTTTGTCGACGCAGCCTTTTTGTGTTAAAAAGGAGGATACTACAATGAATCAAACTTCTTTGGAAATTTTGGAATATAACAAAATCAAGCAAATGCTGGAAGGCTTTGCGGTATCAGCCATGGGCAAAGAGCTTATTGCAAAGCTTAAGCCCGAAACCGATATCAACATTGTTCAAAATTGGCTGAAAGAGACCAGTGAAGCACGGAAGCTTCTGGATAAGGGCTCCAGCGTTCCTTTAAGCAGTCTTAACGGAATTGAAAAGCTCATGGAAAAACTGGGCAAGGTAACAGCTCTTCAGCCTGACGAACTGTGGATTCTAAGAAATATGCTGGTTGGTGCCGGAAGGCTCATGCGCTACATGCACGACCGCTTAATGCTTGCACCTAAAGTGGCTTCTTATGCTTCTTCCATGTACGAGCTTGCTGATCTGTCCAGTGAGATTGATCGGTGCATTCTGGATAATCGTATCGATGATAAAGCATCCCCTGAGCTTGCCAGGACCCGCAAGCGGATAGCCATTGTGGAAGAGCGCATTGAAAGCAAGCTTGAAAGCATCTTAAGATCACCAGCCTATAAGGATATGCTGCAGGATGCTGTGGTAAGCGTTAGGGGCAACAGCTATGTGATCCCTTTTAAACGGGAGCATAAGCGTGCCATAGACGGATCAGTCATGGATATTTCATCAAGCGGTTCCACCGTATTCATTGAGCCTGCTGCTATAAAAGCATTGAAATCAGAGCTTGACTTTTTAAGAGTTGAAGAAGAAAAGGAGGTTTTCAAGATTCTCTCCTACTTGACCGGCATGGCTGAGAGCTATAAAAAGGAAATTCTCATCAATATACAAACCATGGCCCATTATGATTTTCTCTTTGCCAAAGCCAAATTGGCCAATAGTATGCAGGCGACCTGCCCCCATGTCAACCTTGAAAACATCATCAACATAAGACAAGGCCGCCATCCCCTGATCGGAAGCAATGCCATTCCTCTGGATTTCTCCATTGGTGAGGATTACCGGTCATTGGTCATCACAGGTCCTAACACAGGTGGGAAGACGGTAGTGCTTAAGACAGTCGGGCTGTTCTGCCTCATGGCCCAATCGGGACTTCATGTCCCGGCTGATAACGGTACCCAAGTCGCCATCTTTGCTGATATCCTGGCTGATATTGGCGACGGGCAGAGCATTGAGCAATCCTTAAGCACCTTTTCTTCCCATATCCGAAACATCATTAGCATCCTAAAGTGCGCCAATTCTAACACTTTGGTTATTATGGATGAATTGGGAACGGGAACTGATCCGGCTGAGGGTATGGGCCTTGCCGTTGCAGTCATGGAAAAGCTTTATGAGAAAGGCTGCATTATGGTTTGCACCACCCATTACAGTGAAATTAAAGAGTTTGCGCGGACAACATCGGGCTTTAAAAACGGCTGCATGCTCTTTGATACCACTACCCTTCTCCCCCTCTATCAGCTTAGCATTGGTATCCCGGGGGAAAGCAACGCATTTCTGATATCCCTGAGGCTGGGAATGGACCCTGAACTTATTGAAAGAGCGCATCTTATTACTTACAAAGAGGAACGCCATTATGAGAAACCCAATGAATCTATCGCAAAACAAGCGTCTGATGCTTTAGTCAACCAAGAGATTCTCTTGGCTCATGAGGAGACCAAAAGTCAATCCCTCAGAAGATCAGAGGCCAAAAAGAAAGTGGAGAAGCTGAAGGTGGATTCCCCTTATAAGATTGGTGACTGCGTATTTGTCACCAGCATGAACCGGACGGGCATCGTCTGCGAACTGGAGAACCCACGGGGCGAGATAGGCGTCATGGTCATGAAGAAGCGTTTCACTGTCAACAAAAAGCGTTTGCGTCCCTTTATCGACGGCAAGGACCTCTATCCAGACGACTATGACTTGGATATTGTACTGAAGAGCAAGGATTATCGAAAAAATAAGAAGATCATGTCAAAGCACCACGTTGAAGGGCTTACCCTTGAGCACTAGAAAGGAATGAGAAGGATGGAATCCATTATTGTAACACAAGGTCTTACTAAAATTTATAAGAGGGCTGAAAAGGAGGATGGCTTAAAAGGGACCTTCAAAGCCCTCTTTAAGAGAAAAATCGTTGAAAAAACAGCCCTCTCTGACTTTTATTTTCAAGTGGAACAGGGCGAGTTTGTGGGTCTTATCGGCCCAAACGGCGCTGGGAAAACCACACTGATCAAGCTGCTCTGCGGCATCCTACAACCCTCCGCAGGCAAAGCTCAGGTGCTGGGTTTTACACCGGGTAAGCTCAAAGATGATTTCAAACGAAGCTTTGCTGTTGTTATGGGCCAGAAGAGTCAGCTCTGGTGGGATCTTCCCGCGTCGGACACCTTTCTTTTGAACAAGGAAATCTACGGGATTCCTGATAAGGTTTATCATGAGAATATCAGTTATTTCAGTGAGCTTTTTGAGGTTAGGGAACAATTAGCGGTACCTGTGCGAAACCTTTCGTTAGGCGAGCGCATGAAGCTGGAGCTCATAGCCGCCCTCCTGCACAATCCTAAGGTTCTCTTTTTGGACGAACCCACCATCGGTTTGGATGCTATTGCCCAAAAGCAGATACGCCTTTTTCTCAAGGAAGTGAACGAGACAAGAGGCGTCACCATTCTTCTGACCAGCCATTACATGGAGGACATCAAACACCTTTGCAAAAGAATCGTTGTCATTAATGGAGGTCAAAAGGTTTACGACGGGCAGCTGGATATTCTCTTAAATCGCTTCCAAGAGCAAAAAACCCTTGCAGTCAGCTTTGATACAGAATCCTTCCCTGTACTGGAACCAGAGGTAGAATGGCTTGAAAAAAGTCCGCTGAAGGCTGTTTTAAAGGTAAAAAAGGAACACGTCAAGCCCGTTATACAGAGTCTTTTTAGCCAGTGTGACATCAAGGATATCCGAATAGAAGAAGAGGAAATTGGCTGTGTTATTGAGAGAATCTATACCGCAGGGAAAAAGGGGGTGGATTTGTGCGAAAATACCTTGAGATAGGCAAAATAAGCCTCAAAACACAGATGACTTACCGATTTGACGTGTACATAGGGAGCCTGATGCCCTTTATCAGAGTATTTTTGGCCTACTATCTCTGGCGAACGCTATTTATAGGTAAAACAGAGATAGGCGGCATGACCTTTGGTACCATGCTCACCTATTATATTCTATGTGCGTTTATCCAGAGGCTTGAGCAGTCCAACGGGCTGGTGTGGGAGTTCGCCGGTGAAATCCGGGAGGGTCGTTTCTCCAAGTACCTGATGAAGCCCCTCAATCCCTTGGGCCACTTCCTGTCGGTAAGTCTTGGAAAGACCCTTTACATTCTTTTTTTCACCTTATTGACAGTCGGGAGTCTGGCTTTGATTTTCAGAAATCAATTTGTGCTTCCAACCTCCTCGATTAATCTATTTTTGGCTTTGCTCATTGCCTTTCTGGGTTTGATTTTTATGATTTTGTTGAACTACCTGACCGCCCTACTGGCCTTTAAATTTACTGATATCACCGGATGGCACCTTTTAAAGGGAAATATCGTAGATTTACTTTCCGGAGCACTTCTCCCCCTTTCCATTCTTCCGGATTGGATTCAGAACATCATGCGGATTTTTCCCTTTTATTACATGCAATATCTTCCGGCCAGCCTTTATCTGGGACTTAAATCAGAAGAAGCCCTAACCGGATTAGCCATCATGGCGGTCTGGAACCTGGTATTATGGGTTTTGGCTGAAGCAACATACAACCGATTCAGACGTTTATATGAGGGGGTGGGTGCATGAGCGTTTTTTTTACCATTAAACGCTATTTCCGAATATTTATTAAGCTTTTTACTTTCAGGCTCTCCAATCAAATGATTTACAGAGCCAGCTTTTGGACTGCTTTTATTGTGGATTCGTCTATGTTCCTGATACAATTGGCAGTGTTCTCGGCCCTCTTTTTAAATGTTGAAAGCATCAATGGCTGGAATAAATACCAGATGATTTTCTTCGTGGGAACCTTCAACCTAGTAGATTCTTCAAACATGATCTTGAGCTTCTTCGGTGTCATCAGCATTCCTTGGAAAATACGAGAGGGCAAGCTGGACCTATACATGACCAAGCCCATTAATACACTCTTTTGGATTACCTTTGAGAACATTAATATCGGTTCATGTCTCCTCTTGATTCCAGGCAGCATGATGATAGGCTATGCCACAATAAAATTGGGCATCAGACTGACCTTAGGCAAGGTATTAGGGTATGTTTTTCTTCTGGCTCTTATGCTGCTCCTGCTTTATAACCTGATGTTGATCTTGCGAACTCTATCCTTTTGGTTCGTAAAAACCGATGCCTTAAATGATTTAGAAGGAGAATTCATCGGTTTCAGCTTGAGGGTGCCGGGTATTGTTTATTCGGGGATAGCCAAGTTCGTCCTCTATATCCTTCTCCCCTATGCCCTTTTGGCCACCATGCCGACTCAGTTCTTTACCGGCATCTTTTCATGTGAGCAATGGCTTTTAGTCCTAGGTGTCACATTGTGTTTCACATTATTGGCCCAAGGGCTTTGGCGTCTGGGGCTTAAGCATTATTCCAGTGCCAGCAGTTAAAATGAGATAAATGCTCATCATTCTCTAACCAAATTCTAACTTCTATTTATCTCCTTTTTCCTGTATAATTACGGGAGAAGATTATATTTCTTCCTTATAAACTTATTACTTTCTACTATTATCATAAGGAGATGGTAGGTATGAATCATTCAATCAAGAGCAAGTCTGTTATGCTTCTGATGAAATCAG
>JAEYPI010000240.1 GCA_023410885.1 Bacillota bacterium | reverse complement strand
CGAATAAGCCCGTGCCTAACTCTGCGATGGCTGTTCTTGTGAATAAATGATTGTGCCTTTGAGCACGGAAACTACATTACTTTTTTCAGAGCAGCCCAGTTCAACCTATATATTTTTATAAAGGAGGCGTTTTACCTGAAAGTCATTCACCCCATTTGTGCTGATATTGCACCGTCTTGGATTAGTTCAACCTAGTTTTATTCCGCCCAAGCAATTCGAGAACTGAGAGACCCTACCCGATACCGATTTAAACTACTAAAGGCATGCACTTCAGAAAAAAGCAGGATTCATAATATTCTTACAGTTTGCAATATTATGTTGTCCTCTGTATCAACAGACATATTCGGAAAGTCCGGGATGAATATTATTCATGCGCTCTTCGAGGATATATCTATGGATGAAGAGAGCCTTTCTAAGCTACTGTATGGCTAATTAAAAGGCAAGATACATGATATTGTTTCTGACCTAAAAGGTCATCTTACCGAAACTCAAGCCGATAAGCTGCTCATAGCTTTAGAAAATTACGAGAGCTACAATGAGAAGAGCACAAGGGTCGAAAAGCTCATCATAAATAAGACGAAACCCTTCAAACAAGGTGAGACGGTGTGGGCAGGAATACCCATGAGCACGCCCTGCAACGTAAAAGCTTTGTTAGCTGAAGTAAACCGGACCCCTTCTTCAGAGCTCACCATGGACGGTGAGCCCTTAATAATTCTGTAATTTCGTAATAATATCCACTTAATGTTATCTCTTTTTCTTCCTGCTGAGATAGATGACATAAGGTATCACTCCGAGAAGAAAAATGAACTCTTTCGCCATATAGGATTTTGTTCCATTTGAATGAAACTGCCTCGGAATCTGGTCTGGCAGGAACGGGTAGAGAACCGCACAGATAACGAGCGGAATAATGAGGATGCACAAACTTTTTAAATTTTTTTTCACGATTTACTCCTTTATTTTTTGTTATATTATTCGCAATATAACTAATGTGTCTTAGTCCCAAAACCAATTCTACCAAACTTGCCCCCGGATGGGGCGATCTATGCAAGAAATTTCGTTTAACGTCCCGTTTTCACGACGCCGTCGAACCGGACCAGCGGAGCCCAGCCCTTTAGCGGCACTTGCCGCCCGGTGAGATGGTATGGGCAGCAATGACCTCATGACCTTCTATTTATGCATACTTCGTGTTATGCCCTTTACGTAAAAGCATTGTTATCTGAAATAGAGCCCCCATTATCCTGTATACTTTAATAAGCTTTTTTCTATGTTTTCAATTTCTTTAACTTTCTCAATAAATCCCTTCCTCGAAAATAAAATTAGACGAAGATAAGAACCAAAAACAAAAGATTTACTTTGTTCATCTAGAGTCCAATTTGATCTAGTTACTATTCTATCACTATCTCCCAAAGTAGAATCGTATGGGTAAGGGACTATTTTTTTAATGTGGGGAAAGTGGGCCCTTAGTAGACCATATTGCCTTCCTGCAGCCATGCTTTTTGAAATAAACAAAATGCTGCTTATACTTGTGAAATCAAATATTTCTTTAGCATAAACAACGTTCTCAATTGAATTAACTGATTTTTCCTCGGTAATAATGACATCCTCTGATATGTTTCTCCCCATTAAACCAGATTTAATAATTTTCGATTCTGGAATATCCTTGTAAATCCAATCCTTAAGCTCGATTTTCGGATTTGGATTTATTCCACCAGATATTAAAATGATTTTCCCCAGCCCAGATTTATATGCTTCATAAGCTTTTTCAACTATTGCAACATCTGGACAGCCAAAAACAAATATTAATTCGCAAGGTGATACTTCAGTTACAGGTAAGAACACAGACTGAGTAATAATCTCAATCTCGTCTGATGTTAATGGAGGAACACAAGGAAATTTAGGAATAATATCTTTCATACCAGAACCTCCAATTCTGTGCTGCATAGATTCTAAGGACTCTATTTCAATTGTATCAGGCCACTATTGGAGCTATTTCCAAACGTAAGAATGGGCCGGCTAATCCCGTGTTGTATGAGTTCTATACTAAAAAGAAGTCTGAAGGTAAGTCCCCATAGGTCGCAATTATTGCTACCAGTAACAAGCTTCTTCGTATTATTTATGGCATTTTGAAAAGTCAAAAGCTCTTTAGTATAGAACTTTAATATCATTTTACTATCTTCTAGAGAAAAAACAAACCTCTTTATTCGAGGTTTAGTTTGCTATACTCGTTTTTTTGTTACAAATATTTTTGGTTATGGTACTTGACAGCGCTTAGCTGGTTTATTTGACGTAGGGACATAATACCCTAATAGCAACTTATTGCATTCTTTCCAGCATGACACTTCCATTAGAAAAAGTCTTAAATTTTATAAGCCTATTATTATTACTTTGGCATTCCCTACACGCTCTTACATTATCACCATGATATATTAGATTATAATTGTTATTTTGAATTTCTTGTTTTATTTTTTCTCTTTGCATAATAATTTCTGGTCTATTAAAGATATTATTAAATTCAAAACTCTTTATGTAACCATTTTTTAAAATATCACCAATAACGTATAAACAGTTTTTCTTTGCTAGACAGAACTCAATGTCTATTTCTCTAATTTCGGTATTCCCACACTCTCTACAAATTAACCCAGACATGTCATATTCACATGGATACTTTGATAAGACCATTTCTCGATATTGTATGACCTCATCAACAGATATACTAGAACTCTTTTCTCCCTCATTTACCTTTCTTCCTATATAGACACAAAAATCGCAGAGTGTAGAATGTAAATATGTTGCCCATGGTTCAAATAAGGTATCAATATTAAAGCCATTCTGTTTACATATCCACACCTCACCTAGACCATCTTTATGGTAAGCTGCTAAATGATGACCCACAGCTTTATTACTATCCCAATCTTTTATATCCTCATCAACATAAGCTGCCCAATATTTTACCCCAACAAAATCAAGTAAATCTCTCATTTCAATTAAGGCGTTTCTGTATATATCCATTATATTCCCCTTTCGTTGTTAATTTGTCCCTATGTCATATAACGTCCCGGTTTTACGACGCCGACGAACCGGACCACCGGAGCCCTTCCCTTTAGCGGCGCTTGCCGCCCGGTGAGACGGTGTGGGCAGCAATGACTTCATGAATCTTCTTTATATACTTACTTCGTGTTATGCCCCTTGCGTAAAAGCTGTGTTAGCCGAAGTATGCCAACAAATCATTCATTAATACTCTCAGTAGTAAAATAAATAATAAAACTTAATATTATACGTTTAGTGGTTTTTATTATATTAATACGTTCTTCTTCTGAAATAAATTTAGCCCCTCCATGCCTTACAATATCTGCAAAAGATTTTATATAGTCGATTTCCGTTCTATCAATATTAAGCGTTGTCCTTAAGATATTCCAAGAATCTTTATCACTGCAATTATTATTTTGGTATACAAAATATTGTCTCAAGCTTTCTATACTCCTATAACAAAAGAAGCCAGTATCTTTTATAGTTCTGATAGCCTCTCTATAATCACCAAAACACCTTTGTAAAAAAGCTCCTCTTTCATCGGAGAATAGTTCTAATGTCTTGTAAAATTTAAGGTTTAAATTATCACCAGTTGAGATAGGTTCACCTAAACCAGCACCAAAAATTATATTATGTTCAAAAGTTGAATCTACCATTGTTATTAAATCGAGGTCATATCCGCAATCTAAAAAAAAGCTTAAGGTATCAGTTTCTACTCTAATGGCATCTTCTATTATGTTTTTGAGTGCATAAAAATTATCAATTATTGTTTCAGAAATAAATTTTGCGGTAATTTGAGATAAAAGAATTGAAACAGCCAGATTCCCCTGTATTTTAGCATCAGGATTATTAATTGTTAAATTAACAGTTGGTATCTGAACATTAGTCCTTTCTGGAATAATTTTACCAAAAAAAGTATACTCAAAAGCCATCAGAATTCCCCCTAAAACATTTAATGTAGTAATACTTGGCATATTTCGGCTAACGTCCCGGTTTTACGACGCCGACGAACCGGACCACCGGAGCCTTTCCCTTTAGCGGCGCTTGCCGCCCGGTGAGACGGTGTGGGCAGCATGACCCCATGAAATTCTTTTTACGCCATACTTCGTGCTGTGCCCCTTGTGTAAAAGCTCTGTTAGGCGAAGTTGGTTGATCTTCAAAGGCAGGAACCACATGGAAGTGGTGGCCTTATACCACCATTCTCCAAATATCATCCCAGATCAAATGTAGACCATCCACATTCCCTTATCTTTAAATGAGTATTTAGAAAGTTTTGATAATATCTGTCCTTCCAATTCTTAAAAAAAACATCCCATATCCTTTTATAGGCAACTATTTCAAACCTAACCCGTGGTTCTGTAAAAAACTCGATATATGGTTTGCTTGAATACCAATCCCTTTGTCCTACACACCTAGTATCTCTTTCTGTAATGTTCTTATATGGCTGTCCATCTACAGTCCCCCGACAGAGATATCCTTTTCGATATTACTTGAACCACAGTAAACACACTTCTCCATCATTTAATCCACCATAATCACTAATGTTCACTTTTACTTTTAATTACCGTCCAAAAAATGACTCCAAATACCGCAATACATAGAATTACTACAGCAATAATTGTATAAGGACTTATACTCGATGATACAAAAATTGTAGTTGGGCCATCTGATCCGCCGATAACACCAATATTCATAAATCACTATTCCTCCCTGCAAAGATTATTTATATTCTTTTTCTTTTGACCAATGTGATTTACATTACCCCCAAAGCTTTTCTTACAACCTTCGTCCCTGGACGGGGCGATCCAAGCAGGAAATTTCACCTAACGTTCCGGTTTTACGACGCCGACGAACCGGACCAGCGGAGCCCTTCCCTTTAGCGGCGCTTGCCGCCCGGTGAGACGGTGTGGGCAGCAATGACTTCATGAACCTTCTTTTTACACCATACTTCATGATTTGCCCTGCAACGTAAAAGCAGTGTTATAAGAAGTTCGCCATTATCCCTGGTTTATTTCCCTAGCAATTTCATTCGCAGCAAACAATCTGCCTTTTTCAAGAGCATCTAAGTTATGTGTATCCGTACCAACGGCTACCTTAATGCTAGCATTTCTAAGTTCCGATAACAATTGAACATCCTCCGATTTGAATTGCCTATAAATGATGTTATCAAAAAAACCATAAACATTACTCGCATTAATCTCCCAGAACAGGTTGTTCCTTTTTACAAAATCTATAACATAGCGTAATCCACCTAAAGCACTATATTTCTGAGATAACCAAATAAGATTTGTGTGAGCTAAACCTACTGGACAAGAGAATAAACTTATTATATTGTCCAAGGCATTCAACTCAAAAGAATCTGAAAGAAATTCTATGTCTTCTATTAAGACAAAATCCAATTGGCTACACGATTCATAAATAGATTGGTTTGCTTTAAGTAGATATTTAATACCAACTTCAACTCCACAAAAAACTTCAATTGGGTATTTTCTCGATAGATCTTTAACCTCCTTAATATAACGATGTGTATTTGAAGATGAGAGTTTATAACCCTTAAGATCATCTAAATGATCTGATATTCCGACAACATCCATGCCCAATGTTAATGAGTTCTGAATTATTTCTTCCGGCGTATTATCACCATCAGACCAACATGTGTGGTTATGAATGTTCATAAGCTTATTAAATATGTCCATACAAACTCCATATCATCTTATAGGTCTTGACCCGCATCTAATGGCGAATTTCTTATAACGTCCCGGTTTTACGACGCCGACGAACCGGACCAGCGGAGCCTTTCCTTTGAGCGGCGCTTGCCGCCCGGTGAGACGGTGTGGGCAGGAATACCAGTAAGCACGCCCTGCAACGTGAAAGCTGTGTTCGTATACTCGTAGCATAACCAGTTCAATCCGGGTGTGGTTCATTTATACTATTTATACTAACCGGAGGTGTAGAACGTAAGCTTTGTTGGGGCTTTGACCCTGTCGTTTAAAGTGTTCATTCCTCTTGCTTCCTGTCATACCCCGATTGAGCTGGTTGGGCTTCGAGCCCGCATCACCGTACGAACCTGGGGAGAGAGGTCGGCATCGGGCCCCGGTAATTTTAAGGAGGTCGCTATGTACAAACCTGTTCTGAGCATTGATATCTCTAAATCAAAGAGTGTCGCTGCTGCTTTTGTTTCCTATGATGAACCTTTATCTAAGACTTTCTCCTTCGCTCATTCTCCTAAAGGTATTGACCTTTTATTAAAACAGCTTCAGGAACTGGAGCGCAAAACAGGAATCAAGCCTGATGTTGCTCTTGAGGCCACTGGCAATTACTCCAAGCCTATTATTAATTTTTTTCAAAGGTCTGGATATAATGTCGTGGTTCTAAATCCTATATTAACCCATCTACAAAAAGCCAAGTCTGTTAGAAAGATTAAAACTGATCCTGTTGATGCTGGCCGAATTGCTAAAGTATACTACCTTAACAAGCTTGATGCGAACTATGATGTGCCTGATTCTATTGCTGATCTACAATGTCTTTCAAGACAATACGAAGGTCTGATGCGTACTTATACTGAAATTCATCTGCGTATGCAAAGCATTCTTGATCTCGTTTTCCCTAATTTCCATACTGTGTTTAATCACCTATGCTGCAGCTCTTCACTTTTGCTTCTTTTGTCCTACCCTTCTCCGGAGGATGTACTTAAAGCGAGTAAGGATGATCTATTTAAAGTCATTAAGTCTACCGCTCGAGGTCATTCTGATAATTGGTGCAGCACTAAGGTTAATCAACTTTTAGCTGCTGCAGGAGAAAGCTTGCCAAGCCATAAGGCCCAGCAGTCAAACATACGGGTTCTAAA
>JAEYPI010000235.1 GCA_023410885.1 Bacillota bacterium | reverse complement strand
CCCTTGAGCTACACCCCCAAAATACCGTCCTTCTGCCATTTGCGAGTAACACAAAAAAAGTCCCGAAACCCTTAAAGTTTCAGGACTTTCTTGGTGGAGATGAGGGGGATCGAACCCCTTACCTCTTGACTGCCAGTCAAGCGCTCTCCCAGGTGAGCTACACCCCCACGGCACTCTCATATTATAAACAAGAACCCGCTTTTTTTCAATACTTTTTATAATTTTTCGTCAAATCTATCTAAAACTTATATGAAATTTTAAGTTGTCCCTCTGGTGTGACCCTATAATTGCTACATAAAAAAACCTCCTAAAGCTATCTATCTGCTTTAAGAGGTCAACTTACTTTACGGAGGACCGCAATTCTCCAAAGTCTGTTCAGCCTTAATTAATCAAGTAAAAGGTTTAAGAGAAACAAAACTTCCGTAGCTTCTTCTTTTATTTCACATAATCAGTCCTCTATTTCCGGTTGGGCCTCCTGCTCCAAATCTGTGGGAGCCTCGTTTGGCTCTCCCTCCGATGCCTTATCCTGGGGTGTTAGTTTCACAAAATCCAATAAGGGTTGAACACTGGCGTTAAAAATATAAAAGTAGGGTCTTTGCTGATTGTCAAGAACAAGTAAAAGAGGAGCTTCCTTTTCACTGATAATGATAAATACAGAGCTCAAAGTTTTTATGCCTACATCATTCAAATACTTTGACTTGACTTTCATAGGCGGATCAAAGGGAACGCGGATGACATAACCCTTTTCCGGGAAGGGAATTACCTTTGTATAAAGACTTTTGATGGCCTTGACATAATTGAATACTTCATTTTGTATCTCTTTGTTCAAGGGCGTTTTCGAAATGACCTCACCCCTTCCGATATCAAACACCTCAACATTTTGATTTTCTCGTTGTGTTTCTTCATCAGATAGATAGGCTATGAAATGTGTATCTTCAAACATCCGTGTCATATTAAGTACCGATTGGTATTTATTCTCGTTTTGTGCGATTCTTACCGTACTGTAAATAGAAAACACTACGAGGCATAGAATGATAGCCAAAACAATAAAGCCAAGGGTTTTTCTTCTAACACTGACAAAAATCATGCTGCTCACCTCCCTAGACTTTATGAGGAGGTAGCAGCATTTATACGTTGTACCACTTTTAACGTTATTGTTTTTACGTCATCGGATTAGGCTACGGTACCCCAGCTTATTCAGAGTCTCTATCCCCCGCCTTCTCGATTCTTCGTTCTCAAACTGGATTTGAAGGGCCCCCTCCTCATTCTCTCTATTATTGAGGATCCCGATATTCTTTATATTAATATTTTCATGGGCGAGAGCCGACGCAATGACAGCAATAATGCCGGGTTTGTCATCAACATCAACCAAGATATCAAAAGTTCTTTGTATAAGACTTTTTCGCTCGGAAAAAGAATTCCTAAGTGTTCTGGCCGAGTCAAAAAAGGCCTGAATCCCGGTTTTATTCTCGGTCATTAAGTCAGCTTCAAAATCTGTAAGCGCGTTTCCGAGAAAAGATAAAGTTTCAAGAATCTTGGCCTTGTTAGAGAGACATATTCCCGTCCAGAGATCGGGAGAGGATGACGCTATCCGAGTTATATCTTTGAATCCGCCCGCCGCAATGGTCTTCATAGTGCTCCGGGGGTTATCAAGACTTCCCACTAAATTAACCAACAAGGCCGCCATAACATGGGGAACGTGACTGATGGCTGCTGTTACCCTGTCGTGTTCTTCCGGACTTATTTCCATGGGTATGGCCCCCATATCTCTGACCAACGCCCTTAAACGTTCCAGTGCATCAATCTCGGTCCCTTCTATCGGTGTTAAACAGTAATAGACGTTTTCAAAAAGATTGGCCTTTGATGCCAAATAACCTGATTTTTCTGAACCGGCAAGAGGGTGCCCGCCGATGAATGGTTGACTAAGCTTTATTGCGGATATAAGGTCCAGAACCTCCCCTTTAGTACTTCCCACATCCGTCAGAATACAACGGGGTGATAGATAGGGTATAAGCTCTAAAAGAATAGATTGCATGGCACTAACCGGAACACATAAAAAGATAATATCCAAATCCGATAACCCTTCCCTAAGGAGAGGCGCTCTATGATCGATAACACCTTCAGAGCATGCTTTTTTCAGGTTATCCTCATCCTGATCCCATGCTGTTATCACATATCTATCTCCACAACGTTTCAGAGCCCGAGCAATGGATCCTCCTATCAATCCCAATCCAATAATGCCTATACTTGTTTTCTTTGATGCCATACATGAATTCCCCAATTCCATACTACTTACCTACATGAAGAAATTAACCCTTATTCTTGCGTCTTTTGATTATTCTGTGTATTCCCCCGTGACTGAATGGTATCTGCTGTCAAGGTTCGTCGCAAAGAATAAGGGGTTACTCCGTTACCCATATTCGCCATACGGGTATATTTCTTAATAATTTTCCAAATACCCTGACGAGAAATGCTTTTACCGCTGCTGTTGATAAAGAGCGACTTCTCATTGGAGTCCTTCAAAAGATAGGGGCGTGACCGCTTTAAATAGTCGAACAAATCTTCAAGACACACTGCTCTCAGCGGTACGCTCTTTTTTTTCCGTCCTTCATTATAATTAAGGCATTGTTTCTCAAAATCAATATGGTCAATATTCAGTGAAATGAGCTCACTGACCTTTAAGCCTGTCTCATAAAGCAGCTCAATAATGGCCTTGTCGCGTATATTCTTAACGCCCTGGCTGCCAGGCACCTCCATAAGCTTAAGAACCTCTTGCTCCGACAGGATTTTAGGCGATTTCTTAATAAGCTTAGGCGCTTCAATCCCGATAATAGGATTTCCTTCTACCCTTCCGTATCTGATAAGATAGCGATAGAAAATCCTTAAAGAAGCAATGCATCGTGAAATGGTAGAAGGCGATTTACCATAATTTATGAGTGCTTTAATGTAGCCTTGGAGTACCTCCTTGCCTGCTTGACGAATATCTCTAATACCAAGATTCGTAAGGTAGGCGACATATTGCCGGATATCTCGTTCATAGGATGCCATGGTATTGGAAGAAAGACTTTGATTCTCTTTAAGGTAGCTCATACATCCGCTCACAACATGGTCCATAATCACACCTCCGAAAATGCGCCAGAGATTTTATACAGGATTTTTAATTTATCTTAATTTTACGTTTTAACTAATCTAGCTGCGAAAAGAACTCCGGCTACTGTTTTAGCATCGGTGATGAGTCCCTCCTCTATCATAGCCAGGACTTGATTCAGGTCATAGGTCCTTGCGCTGATGAATTCATCTTCATCCGGGCAGCAATCCCCTTTTGTTAAGCCTGTTGCCAAATAGACATGGAGAATTTCATCGGCAAACGCCGGAGCGGGATGAAGCGTCAATATTTTTTTAAGGCTTTTCGCTGAATAACCCGTCTCTTCTTTAAGCTCTCTAGCGGCACAGTGTTCGGGATCTTCTCCCTTATCGAGTTTTCCTGCGGGAAGCTCGATAAAGACCTTTTCATTGGGTTTTCTGAATTGTTCAACCAAAACAATTTGGCCGTCATCAGTTATGGGAATAACAACAGATGCACCGGGGTTTCGAACAATATCCCGCGTGGCCCTGCGGCCATCGGGAAGTTCAATTGTTAGACGCTCAACGTCAATAATGGAACCCTGATAAATCGGTTGTGTACTAATCGTTTTTTCATAATAATCCATTGGAGTCCTCCTATGATGCTGATGCTTGCATGTGATCTACTTTTTTCGACCTATCTCTCTGGCTTTTTTTGTACATTCTCCCATGGCTGTGATAACAGCATTTCTAAAGCCCTCGCGCTCCAGCGCAGCCACAGCTTCAATGGTTGTCCCTGCGGGTGAGCAAACCATATCTTTAAGCTCTGCAGGATGCTTACCGGTTTCCAGCACCATTTTGGCTGAACCCAGTACAGCCTGCGCAGCAAGACGGTAGGCCAGGCTTCTGGGGATACCGGATTGAACTGCTGCATCAGCCATCGCTTCAATGAACAGAAAAACGTAGGCAGGGCTGCTTCCGGTAAGCGCAGTTACTTCATTCATAAGTCGCTCTTCCAGCTCCTCGGCCAAACCTGAAAAACTTAGAAGCTTCATGACCGCTTTTCTTTCATCTAAGGATGTCAGCTCATCATAACATACTAACGTCATGCCTTCACCGACCATAGCTGGAGTGTTGGGCATGGTTCTGATCACTTTCGTCCCCGCCCCCAAAATTTCTTTATAATAGGATATTGGAAGGCCAACCACAATGGATACCAGTATTTGATTCGGAGTCAGCGCTTGCTTTATTTGATTCAGAACATCCGTACAATACTGAGGCTTAACAGCCAGAATAATGATGTCACTGTCAGCAACAAGATCAAGGATACTGGTTTTGGCAGTAACACCATAGTCCTTGGCCAGCTCAGTCAATAAGCTTTGATTGACATCGAAAGCGCTTATAGGGTAATGGTTATCTGTATCTCCTGCCACAATACTCTTTAAAAGGGCACCACCCATATTCCCTGTTCCAATAAAACCAACTTTATAAACCATGGTCTCTACCTCCCGCTCATACCAGTATAAGCTATTATATCCGAAATGTAACCCTACATTGCTTCAGCTTTCTTAAAGCCCCTGGTTACTCATTCATTTGAATCGTTACTATCCATCATCGATAATTGCTCATTATCGTGATTCATATAGAGAATACCCATGTGCTGGTAGGCAAGTCGGGTCGCCTTTCTGCCTCTTGGTGTCTTCTGAATAAACCCAAGCTGGATGAGGTAAGGCTCATAAACATCCTCTATGGTGTTGGCTTCTTCTCCGGTGGAAGCCGCAAGGGTATCAAGGCCCACCGGTCCTCCATCAAACTTCAGAATGATGGATTCCAGTACATTCCTGTCGGTATTATCAAGTCCAAGCTCATCAATATCCAAGGCCTTCAGCCCAAAGCAGGCAACCTCAAGGTTAATTTGTCCGTCGGATTTGATTTGGGCAAAGTCGCGAAGTCTTTTTAAAAGCCGATTGGCGATACGGGGTGTCCCTCTGGAACGCTTGGCAACTTCTTCTGCAGCATCCTCGTCAATAACGATTCCCAGAATATTAGCCGACCGTCTGACGATCATCTTAAGCTCATCATTGGAATAGAGCTCCAAACGATTAATAATCCCGAAACGATCCCTTAATGGAGAAGTAAGAAGCCCCGCACGAGTTGTTGCACCGATCAGGGTAAACTTTGGCAAGTCCAATCTTATGGAGCGCGCACTGGGGCCTTTGCCAATGATGATATCCAGCGCATAGTCCTCCATTGCGGGATACAGAATTTCTTCAACACTTCGATTGAGCCGATGAATTTCATCAATGAATAGGACATCGGATTCACCGAGATTAGTCAATATAGCCGCTAAATCACCGGCTCTCTCAATAGCGGGGCCGGAAGTGATTTTGATATTAACACCCAGTTCACTGGCAATAACGCCGGCAAGCGTTGTTTTGCCCAGACCGGGTGGTCCATACAAAAGCACATGATCTAAAGCTTCTCCACGTTGTTTTGTAGCTTTAATAAAGACCAGCAGGTTTTCCTTCACCTTGGACTGGCCGATGTATTCTGTAATGGTACGTGGTCTTAAGCCTGATTCATCCAGATCATCTCGTTTAAACTCACGACTGGTCAGTCTTTCTTCTTCCACGAGGCCACCTCACTTTAGTGAAACATTTGCTTTAACGCATCTTTAATCATTTGCTCAATTGATTTATCTTCCTGAAAAACACATGAAACCGCACGACTGGCTTCTTGCGAAGAGTAGCCCAGCATGACAAGGGCACTGATGGATTCCCCTATCCGGTTATCCTTGGCGTTTGATTGATCGGGAAAATCGCATTTTAAATCAGGCATGTTAACATGCTCTTTTTTCAATTTATCCTTGAGCTCAAGAATAATTCTCTGTGCAGTCTTTTTACCTATGCCCGGAGCCTTAGTAAACTTATCGGCGTCATCGGTTAAAACAGCCAACCCAAATTGAGAGGGCGGAATGTTGGACACCAAGGACAAAGCGGCCTTAGGTCCCACACCAGAAACCGAAAGAAGCTGTTCAAACATTTTTAACTCTTCCTCGGTTAAAAAGCCGTATAGGGTCTGGGTGTCCTCACGCACATAAAAATGGGTAAAAACCTTTATTTCGCTTCCCGTTGTCTGGCAGTTGCATAGGGCTGTGGAGGTGGTAAAAACCCTGAACCCCACGCCATGAACATCCAGAATAAGGCTATCAGCCGTTTTTCTTTCTAAAATTCCCTTTAAATAGGCAAACACTATTAATCACCATTTCCTGTATAAGGATACTCCTTGATGCCAAGCTTCGCCTGGAGCTCCTCAACTAAAACTCTATAGGCCTCTATTTCCTCACTAAGCTCTTTAAGAAGCTCATCCTTTATTTTAACTACCTCAATGATTTCTTCCTTGGACATTTCTTGAAGATTCACCACAACGCATCCCTCACCTTTCGATTTTTTGGTAGAAAAATGTTTCAATGGGCTTGATATTAAATTTTTGATAATTCATAATCTGTTCGGTACTCCCAATAAAAAGCACACCGTTCTTCGCCAGGGACTTGCTGAATTCAGCGAAAATAGCATCCTTTGCTTCCTCAGTAAAGTAGATCAGTACATTGCGGCACAGGATAATATCCATTCCCTTGGGATAGGGATCCCTCAAAAGATTAAGCTGCTTGAACTCAACGCATTTTCGTACCTTTTCCGAGACCTGGTAAAGGTCCTCATTGATTTTAGTAAAATACTTGTCCAGATACTCCTTAGGCAGTTCTTTCAGGCTCCGGGAAGAATATACACCGATTTTGGCCTTTTGCATGGCCTCATTATCTATATCGGTAGCCAGAATGCTGATTTTCTCCAGAGGGAGAAATTTATTGAGAATCATAACCACCGTATAGGGCTCATCCCCTGTCGAACAAGCAGAACTCCATATTTTGATTTGGGATAAGTTCTTTTCTCTGGC
Organism: Bacillota bacterium; assembly: GCA_023410885.1. Taxonomy (GTDB): domain Bacteria; phylum Bacillota; class Clostridia; order DSM-8532; family DSM-8532; genus DTU059. Next base: position 9,486 of record JAEYPI010000235.1, on the reverse strand, counting down.
CATTTCCGTGATTATTTTTTTCTCAAACAAATCCCATTGATTAGGATTCCGATAAAACTCCGAAACATTGATTGTCAGATAATTAATAAACGTATTATAGAGCTCTTTATTTGTCTTTATCTCCTCAAGAAAAGCTAAATAGGTAGAAAAGCCATGCTTTTCAATCAAGGAAGTTATCCGTCGTTTCATTTGCTTTTCTTTATAGAGATTTAAGTCAATATAAGAAAGATTGTAAAATTTAGCTTTAAAGAGTTCATAATCATGAAACCTGTCCATTAAGGCCCTCACAGTAAAATACTTTTAATGATTCCCTGGTCATACAACGAGCCTAAACCCAGGTATGATCCAACGACCCGTAGATAGGGTATGATCCAACGGATCATACAACAAGGCTCGACCCGTAGATACACAACAGCAAGACCGGATAGACCGGTCTTGCCTTTAAAATACTTCTATAACTACTTTTAGTTTAAGATTATAGTTTGTCATTGAGAATATCGCCAATAGTGTTTGACATATTCTCGCTATGTTGAGAAGGAATACCCTCATCGTCTTCTCCTGCCGGTTCACCCTCACGTACAGGATCTATAGGGTTAACCTCTTTAATGGAAAGACTGATCTTCTTAAGCTCGGTATTGACATCCATAATCTTCATTTCTACCTGCTGACCAATGGAAAGCACCTCATCGGGCTTGCCAATGCGAGCATTTGAAATCTGGGAGATATGAACCAAGCCTTCAACACCTTCTTCAAGCTCGACGAACACACCAAAGGGAACCATACGAAGAATGGTACCGGTAACAACGTCACCAACCTGGTACTTGTTCTCAATATTGAACCAAGGATTATCCTCAACTTTTCTGTAACCCAGAGATATCTTTTTCTTTTCTCTGTCAAAATTAATAACCCGTACGGTAACAGTATCGTTAACATGAAGAATTTGAGAAGGATCCTCAATCTTCTTCCATGAAAGCTCAGAAACATGGATAAGTCCATCCACACCGCCTAGGTCCACAAAGACACCGAATTTGGTAAGGCTCTTAACAGTTCCTGTATATTCCTTACCGATTTCAACTTCGCTCCAGAAGGACTCGGATTTCTTAGACTTCTCTTCCTCCAGAAGAACACGGCAGGAGCCTACAACACGTCTCTTATTAGCCATCTCAGTCAGAAGCAGCTTGACCTTCTTTCCCTGGAAGGGTGTAAGATCCTTAATAAATCTGTCGCTGAGCTGGGAAGCAGGAATAAAGATGCGAACGCCTTTATAATCAGCAACCGCACCACCCTTGACAATTTCTTTAATAACCGCTTCAATAGGTGTATTGTTTTTAAACGCTTCTTCAGCTATTTCAAAACCGCGAGCAGTATCAACCTTCTTCTTGGAAAGCGCGACATTGCCTTCACCATCGTTAATCTTAACAATGAGGGCTTCAATCTCTTTACCGGGCTTTAAATCCTTTTCCGGATCGAAATCAGGATCATCAAGGAATTCTTCCATTGGGATCAGGCCATCGGCCTTATAGCCCAAATCAACGAATACGTCATTGTTGTTGTATCCGATAATCTTTCCTTTAATTACTTCATTGGCTCTAAGCTCGGTAAAAGTCATCTCCAAGGCTTTGCTGAAATCAATTTCGCCTTCGTGCCCGTTCATCATGTCTTCCATGTGAAAAATAACCTCCTTGATTACCGACTCTGGTGTTGACGCCCCCGCGGTAATCCCCACTGTTCTCATGTTTTTATCGAAAAGAGGCAACTCATCCGCACTTTCTACAAGATGTGTCTCAGAACAGTTCTCCTTACAGATTTCATACAATTTCTGCGTATTTGAACTATTCCGTCCCCCTACAACGATCATTACATCGACATTTCGCGATAGCTCTGCAGCCTCGGATTGTCTCTGTACAGTCGCATTACATATTGTATCAAATTTTAATACGAATGCAAACTTTTTCTTTAGAACTTCACAAATCTTCTCATATTTTGCTCTTTTAAATGTTGTCTGAGCCACGACAATGACTTTTTGGTCAGAATATGCCAAGGCTTCAGCATCATTTTCGCTTGTTATAATTAAAGCTTTTCCCCCACACCATCCATTTATTCCAATAACCTCCGGATGTTGCGGATCCCCAACAATTACAATGCTATAGCCTTCCTTATTTTGAGTCTCAACAATTTCATGGATACGTTTGACATAGGGACAGGTTGCATCAAGAATTTTGACCTGACGCTCGTTCAAATCTTTATAAACCTGTTCCCCTATACCATGGGCCCGAATAATGACACAATCACCCTCTTTTAAGGATTCCACCCTGTCGAGAGTACGAATGCCCTTCTTTTCCAACTCATCAATAACCTGTTGATTATGTATGAGTTCGCCCATAGTATAGACCGTACCGTCATAGCTTAATTCAAAAGCAGTCTTGACTGCTTTATCCACTCCGAAACAGAAACCGGAGTGCTTTGCCCGTTTGATTTCCATTCTATTCCCTCATGAGAAATTTATTGGCCGATCAGGCCATAAATCTTATTCATTATTTCTGAAGTCGCTTCTATGAGCTCCTCTTTAGAAGCATGCTCTCCTTCATTTTTAGCGGACATGATAAAGGGCTGACCAAAAACGATCTCCCAGCTTCTCTTATTTAATTTGCTGACGCCAACGGGAAGTATGGGAGCATTTGAGTGAATAGCCAACATGGCCGCTCCGGCTTTACGCCGGGTAGGATCTTTTTTGCGTGTTCGTGTTCCTTCAGGAAACACGCCGACCACCTCACCCTGCTCAAGAAGCTTATACACGGTTTTCACCGAGCCCACATCCCCTTTCCCGCGACTCACAGGAAAAGCGCCAACTCTTTTTAAGAGAAACGCCAGTATGGGGTTTTTGAATAGTTCCACCTTGGCCATATAATGAACTCTTCTTTTCATATAGGCAGCGATAAGAAACATGTCCAAGGCACTCGGATGATTGGCAAACAGAAGTAGTGGTCCCTTGGATGGAACATTCTCCAGCCCCTTTATCTTCACACGGTTGAATAATGCAAAATATAAAACAAAAACAACTCTTGCGAAACTATAAAGCATTTATAAGCCCCTTTATCTTTACTTGTTCTAGTATCTTTTCAACCGCTTGGTCTATGGTGAGGTTGCTTGTATCTAATAGGACAGCATCTTCAGCCATCCTAAGAGGAGAAGCCTCCCGGTTGCTGTCATTAAAATCCCGTACCTCAATTTCCTTTTCCAGCTCTTCAAAGCTTTTTGTAAGGAGTCCCTTCTCCTTCAACTCCTTAAAACGTCTCAGTGCGCGTTCATGAACCGAAGCCGTCAAAAAGATTTTAACCTGAGCCTGTGGAAGAACATGGGTGCCAATATCCCGTCCATCCATAACCACGCTGTTGTTGCTGGCAATTTTTTGTTGTAGCTCTACAAGCCGCTTTCTTACATCTGAAATAGCCGATACATTGGATGCTCCCATGGAAACCTCATCGGTGCGAATAAAACTCCCTACATCCTCCCCATCTAATAGAACCGTTTGGTTCCCGGCTTGGAATGTAATCCTAATATCCAACTGGGGTAAAAGGTCTAAAACCTTTTCATTATCATGTGTGTCAATACCCAAACGAATAGCTTTTAAAGCCAGTGCCCTATACATGGCACCTGTATCAAGATACATTATTCCTAATTTCTGGGAAATAAGCTTAGCCATCGTGCTTTTTCCTGCTCCCGACGGACCATCAATCGCTATCTGAATAGGCTGCATAAACATCCCCCACAATTATAAAATACTTTTAGTCTTTTTATACCACTCTATGGCCTGTTCCAATGGCAATTTCATTAAGATGAAGAAGGCCAATCCCAAAGAATACAGCCACACTCACATGCTCACCATAACGAGCCACAGAAATCTTACCCCCAACATTTAGGCCCAAAGCCTTGGGCATAACCTGGGATAAGGCCTCCCGCGCGGCACCGGCCACTGCACCCTCCTGATTATGGCATTCTTCAATAACACCTTCACGTTTGGCAGAAACGACTGCCCTCTCTACAATCTTCATTACGGAATTAATAAACTCGCCGCCATAATCTACTGCAACGGCTTTAATGCCCTTGGCCGCCAGATTCTTTTTAAGCTCTTTTTCTTCTTCTCTGTCGTTGGTAAGCGCTATCATAATGGCAGCTTTGACCACATCCTTACTGCCATAGTTTTTGTTATCAGGTTCCATGGTTTTTCCCTCCCTCAAAGGTTGGTGAATTACGCTTTTATAAACAGCTATTAATGATTATATTTCAATTGGCTATTCATAACAAGGACAACCTTTCAACATTTGCATAAAAGAGTATCATTAAGGTGTATGAATAATCAATAACTGCTTACGAGTCTATAGATGCGCGTACCTTAAAAATACGAGTAATACCTGGGCGGACTAAAACCGTACTTCCTTTTAGATCTGTTATAAGCTGCCCCTTTTGTGAGGACAAAAAAACATAAATCGGGGAGACATTGGTCTTTAGCTGAATTTCCACAACATCTCCATCGCAGATCGACATTTCAACCGGAAAAGCATCAATTGTTTTATAGGCTATTCCATTAATCAGCAAAAAGGCAGTATTAGGGATATACTCACCTAATACATTCAACGTAATCGTTCCTCTATAAATCAAGGTTTCATAGGTTTTAAGGGTCCTGCCGTTCAAGGAATCATCAGTGAGCTTGGGTCGGTAGGGCGATCTTAAAAGGATCTGACTCCCCAAAAGTAATGTGATCATCAGAAAAGAAGCCATCTTTAAGAATTTGTCCATCCACAAACCTCCAAAAGCAAACACCTGAAAGCCAAATGCGGCTCACACACTTAACCCTTCGCTAAGTATGCAGTGTTTATTCTATGGAGTTTTCCCTTGAAAAGGTTGGTTGATACAATAGAGGTGCATTCCTCAGCACCTCAAGCCTCGACCCGTATGTAGAGGTGCTATGCTTGGGTTCCGGCGGTATAACCTGTTGAAAAGGCTATCGTCAGATTGAATCCACCGGTATAAGCGTCCACATCTATCATTTCCCCTGCAAAATAGAGCCCCTTAACAAGCTTGGATTCCATAGTCGAGGGATTGATTTCCTTAACCGATATCCCCCCGGCTGTTACAATGGCTTCATCAATAGGCCGAGCCTTAGAGACCGTGAGCTTTAGCCCTTTAAAAAGCTTTACAAGCTCCCTTCTCTCAGCCTTGGTAATTTGATGAACAGGCTTTTCAGCAGGTATTTCTGAAAGTGTGACAAAAATAGGAATCAAGCTTTTTGGAAGAAGCTCAATTAAAGCATTGGCATATTGCTTTCTTGAATATTTCGAGAAATCGCGCTGTATGCGTAAGTCCAGTGTTTCTTCGTCTAAGGCTGGCTTTAAATCAATCATGAGTACGGAATCCTTAAAGCCACAATCCAAAATATGTCGACTGGCGCTCAGAATCATGGGTCCTGACACCCCAAAATGGGTAAACAGCATCTCCCCCTGTTCCTGATAAACCTTATTTCCACTAGGATTATAGACAGTAAGGCCCACATTTTTAAGCGCAAGCCCCTGAGCGTCAAGAACCCATTTCTCCTTAGTTTCAAGTGGAACTAAAGAAGGCTTCGGCTCAATAAGGGTATGCCCCAACGCCTGAGCCAGACGGTAACCATCACCCGTTGAGCCCGTCATGGGATAGGAAAGTCCGCCCGTGGCCAAAATAACGGCATCTAGCTCATAAATGTCATTGTTCTGGAGCTTCACGCCCGTCACCCTACCATTGTCGCAGAGAATTTCCCTGACAGGAGAATAATGATGAAATTGTGCACCCTGTCTTTGTGCATAACGAAGAAGCGCTTCCGCTACATCATAGGATCTGTCGGATTCTGGAAACACACGGTTTCCCCGCTCTGTTCTAACAGGAACGCCATTAACCTCAAAAAAGTCCATGATGTCATAGTTGTTGTAGTGATGTAATGTAGAGTATAAAAATCGTCCGTTACCGGGAATGTTGGCCAAAAGCTCGTCCATGGGACAGTTATTGGTTATATTACATCTGCCCTTGCCCGTTATAAGTAGCTTTTTCCCTGAACGATTGTTTTTTTCAAATACCAGAACCTTCTTACCCAAAGAGGCCGCTCGGCCTGCCGCCATAAGACCAGCCGCTCCAGCGCCCACTATTCCCACTTGGTTTGCCATCAGATGCTTTATTTCCCTTCGCTAATTGGTTTATAAAAAATTAATCATGTGCGAGTTCTGAATAATGCTCGTCCTTTTCATAAACCTGATACTCGTCCCATATGGCTTCAAGCCTTTCCAAGGTAGTATGAATCTTTTCCTTGCGTTTTAACCCAATGGCCACTATGAGAGCATTAATCAGTGACAGCGGCGCAACAAGAGAGTCTACAAAGGAGGCCATATCACTGCGGGCGAAAAGGCTATACTTTGAGCTAATGGCCAGGGGCGAGGTTTCATTATCCGTTATGGCAATAACCGTAGCACCCTGCTTTCTCGCAAATTCCATAGCCTTTGAAGTACGTTTTGAATAACGTGGGAAGCTGATACCGATAACAACATCACCTTTTTTGGCATTGACAATCTGCTCGAACATTTCACTCACACTTGTGGTATGTACAAGCCGAACATTCTCAAAAATAAGATTAAAATAGAAGCCTAAAAAGCTTGCAAGGGGTGCGGAGCTTCTAACCCCAAGAATATAAATTTTGTCTCCTCGGAGTATTTCTTCAACAACAGCGTTAAAGGTTTCAGCATCTGCCTCCTCCAAAGTGGCCCGGATTTTGTTTAAATCGGACTGAAGAACGCTTTTCAAGACGGTTTCTGAATCGATATGAGCTGATGAGACCTCCAGTCTTTGCGCAGAAGTCAGTTTGCTTTTTATGACCTCTCTCAAAACCTTCTGTAGCTTAGGATACCCGTCATAGCCCAACTCAATAGCAAACCGCACTACCGTGGATTCACTTACCCCAACCTCTTCTCCAAGCCTTGCAGCTGTCATAAAGGCTGCTTTATCATAATGATCGATGATGTAAGTGGCTATCAGCTTCTGACCTTTGCTGAACGTCGTATATTTGGCCTTCATCTCTTTAATTAGGTTATCCATTAAACACCTCAGATAATTGTTATCATTACTTCTATAGGATATATTTTTGCAAGATAAAAATCAAGCGCATGCAAATAAACAATCAGCTTATCACTATTTTCTAAAGCCAGTAGCATTCTTTTGTCCCAATGCATATATTATTGAGACAACAATGGTTGTTGAGGTATAGTATGATCTTGGTTTCCTTGCAAGAGCTCGTTACCAGATTCCTGTCCCAATACTTTCTGGCAGGCTTTATAACAGGGCCCCAGTCCTTTCCCCAACCTCTTTCTGCTGTAGATGAGCAGAAATACGTAGAGGAATGCCGAAAGGGCGAAGAAAATGCAAGAAATATTCTCATTGAACACAATCTCCGTTTGGTTGCCCATGTTGCCAGAAAATACTCGGTAACCAATACTGATTCTGATGATCTTATTTCCATTGGAACTATTGGCTTGATTAAAGCAGTATCAAGCTATGACCCTTCCAAGGGAATCCGTCTTGCGACCTATGCCGCCCGGTGTATTGAAAATGAAATTTTGATGCACTTGAGAGCCTCAAAGAAACTACAGAATGAAGTCTCGTTAAATGAACCCCTGGGTACAGATCGAGAAGGAAATGAAATTGCCCTGATCGACATCCTGGGCAGTGAGGATGAGGAGGTCGATGAAAAGGTAGATCTTACTCAGAGAATCAAAAAATTATACAGGCTCATTAAATGTGTTTTGGAAGGCCGCGAACAGGTTATCATACGGCTGCGTTACGGGCTCTGCGGCAATTGTGGCAAGACCCAGAGGGAAGTTGCTGAAAGCTTAGGTATTTCCCGTTCCTATGTTTCAAGAATCGAAAAAAAAGCACTGACAAAGCTTTACGAGGGGTTAAAATGACCCCTCTCTTTTTTTATAAAGGACTAATTTCTCTGAAAATAACCCTTCGATTAACCCTCTATTCCCCACTGTTATCCCTTATTGTTTTGGGCTGATTTTTTTTCGGCTGCATTCTCGGTTGTCTCAGTAGACAAAACAACTCGGCTTTTGGAACGAAAGTTTCGTTCAAACCAATTTTTAAAGCTGTCAGCCTTCAGGAGTCCTTCAAGTACATATTTAAGAATAATAATCGTCAATGGGCCTACGAACATACCCAACACACCCAGTAATTTAAGACCCACATACATACCGGCCAGAGTGAAAAGGGGATGAACACCAATTTGTTGTCCCACAATTTTCGGCTCAATGAGTTGCCTCACAAAAAGTACAATCACATATAGCAAAAAGGTTGATAAGCCCAGCTTGGTATTGCCGCTAATAAGATTAATGATGGACCATGGTATAAGAACAGAGCCTGCTCCAAGTACCGGTAACACGTCAACCAAGGCAATAATAAGCGCAATGAGCAACGCATTTTCTACGCCTATGATCAAGAGACCGACTAAAACCTCTGAGAAGGTTATGGTCATGATAATGAGCTGGGCCCGAAGCCAGCCAAACAATGCCACAAAGACATTATTGGTAATACCACGGGTTCTCTTAAGCCAATCGGATGGTATCTGTCCGTCTAAAAACTTCATGATCTTGTTTTTATCACTGGACATAAAATAGGTAGCTAGTATTGTAACCAAGATAAAAACTAGGACCTCGGGCAAAATCAAGGCCACTTGGATAGGAACCTGAGCCATATTCACGATGGGCTGCAAAAGGTCTTTAAGATTACTGACCAGGTCTTGTGCCGCTTTATTGATGATATCGGTGATCTCAACAGGGAGTTGAATATAGAAACCGTTAATCTGATCCACCAAATTGGTAAAAAAGCCTGAAATGCTGTCAATATTTAATTCGATGCTTTGATAGACATTTTCAATCTCCTTAATCAGCCTTATGATCAGGAAGGTAAAAATAGATATTATGGCACCCAGCACTACGAGAATTGAAAATACGGTTCCTATCTTTCTTGGGATTCGGAGTTTTCTTTCAATAAACTTAACAATTGGCTCTATAAGTGAGGCAAAGAAGTAGGCTAAGATAAAAGGCACAATGTACTTTCCCATCTTTAGAAACAGGAATATGGCCAATATCACCGCTGCAATTTTTAAAATCGTGATAAGAGCCTTTTTTACAACTTCTGGCATACTTCTTCTCCTTTATATCAAAGCTCATGCTACCATTATATTTTCAGACTAAGTCAATCATTCTGCTATAAAGGGCTCATAGGCCTGTCTTAGGTACGTTAACCGACCCTCAACTCGGGTACTTTCCATTAATGATAACCCCGAGACCGGAAATGAGTAACCTACCCTTTCCAAGTATTTATAAATCTCTTCAAATCCTCTTTCTGAAACAGCTTCTCTCACCAGGGTAATATGGGGAGTATAGCTTTGTTCAATCAAACCAGTCA
>JAEYPI010000228.1 GCA_023410885.1 Bacillota bacterium | reverse complement strand
TTTGGCAGTCTGGCCTCTAATTCGTTTCGGTGTGGGGATATGGCATTATCCAGCTCTATAAATTCATTGTAGGCCAAAGAACAAGAATTCTCAGCACTTGCGTATTGCTCCTGAATTTCGGCTACATCGCCTTCCAGCTCAATGATTTTTTCATTTAAACCTTGAACTGCACTTCCTGTAGTATTAGCAAGCTGCGCCTTTGCACTTGAAAGCGCTGCTTCTTTACTGCTTAAATGTGATCCGATAGCAGAAAGCGTATTGGCTGCAGCATCGTAGTTTTCTTTTGCAGTGCGATAGTCATCATAAAGTGCAATATAGCCATCTTGTGCTTCATTGATGGGAGTTACTTCATTATTTGCATTCGCTATTTCTTTTGCGGCGCTCTGGCAGGAACCATTGGTCATTTCAAGGGTACTGTCCTTTAATGTCATTTCTGTACCCTTTGAGTTGGTATTAAAGGCCACCAGCTTTTCCTTTAACATATAGTACATATTGACAAGAGAGCTTCGAATATCGTTCATAAGCTTATCCAGACTCATCTTCTGCTCCACCATTTCGGCTTCCTTCATAAGCCCCATCATCACTTTTATTTTCTCATAGAACTCTTGAACCACTTGAACAGGTGCCCTATATTTCATGAATTCTGCAGCCTGCTGCTGAAGAACGAAGGGCTCACTTAGATTATAAAAGGGAAAAACCTCAACTTTTTTTACTTGAAAGCCATAAAGATCCGATACGCCCTCTGCTGAGGCCGCAACATTGAGGTTCTGGGTAAGAAGCTCATAAATCTCCGCCTCCATAGTCTCCGTATCCCTGGGATATAGGGCAAAAAGCCCATATTGATCCTTCAATTGACGGTCATAGGCGGCCAGCATGGATTCCGCACAGGTTTTAAGGGCAGTTTCAGCCTGTTTTCTAGCCATAGAATAGCGAGTAATATCCACTAAAATACAGCAAAGTGGAACTAAAACCGCCAGCACGATACAGATAAAAACGGTAATGCTTCCCCTACGTCTGAAAAACATTTCTTATCCTTCCTACTTATTTACAAGTTTTTTTAGATTCTTTTTCAGAGATGAGAGCTTCTCAGCGAAATTTTGATAGGCCGAAGTTCCCCTCAATAGCTGAATGACATAGTCAGTCGTATTGATCATATCTTTTGAATCATAAATAAACGCCTGAGCATAACCCTTGATTGGCACATATTCAAGACCAATGAGCTTTAATCCGGGTAATTTGTATGTTACCTGGATTTCGACGGTTAAAGTTGATGGCAGGCCGGGCGTATAATTCACCACCACAGTAGGATCTGGAGGAGCTTGTGGTGTTTTATGCTGAGATACGCCTTGTATAGTGCTTTGGCTGTCCTTCCTCTGACCGGATGCTTCCGAAGGCTTATAAGGCTTGAGTAGGCCTGATCCCATTACCTTTTCCATAAGATACTTTTCCGCTGCAGCCTCTTTATCATTATTAATCCAAAGCTTTAAATGCCAATAGATTTCTCTTGTCTCATAAGTCTTTTTTTGATAGACACCTGTTTCCATCTCATTTACAGGAATCGGCTTATACCCCCACTGCCTGGAAAGGCTTTGGGCTGCATCCTCAGCCAGATTTTGAATGAGTGCTTTCTGGTATAAGACTAAAAAAACAAGAATGACCGCTAAGATACAGACAAAAATAACAGGTAATAGGAGCGTATACTCCAAGGTAGCGTTCCCTGCTTCCCTTCGTTTCTTTTTTCCCTGCATTTAAAAAACACTCCTGAGCTCAAGAATGACCGGTGCCACACAAATGAGCACCACGGCTAAAAACATAATGGCCAGGGGAATCATCAGCTTGGAAGAGGCCGTTTCTCCAAGTTGCTTTGCACTGTTCTTACGCATCTCCCAACACTCCGTGCCCATTCTGCGAAGCTCGAACACCATTTGATTTCCACCCAGCCTCATATTTTGTTGAAGAATACTGACAAAGTTTGTGATTTGCTTTATTTTACATCTTTCAGCGAAGTCCGAGTAAGCTTCTTTTTCTGATATTCCGGCCTGTATATCGGTGATAACACATTGAAGCTCTTGATAGAGGGGGGTATCCTTTCGGGACTCATTAACAATTCTTTCTATGGCTTGCCTGACATTAAGCCCTGCGTTAACCAATAGCACAAGCTTGCTCACAAAATCGGGAAAGTCTTTTTCCAGCTTGAATTTTCGTTCTTTGTATTGATCATCCAGACTTTTATCAGCCAAAAAGAAAAAACCGATTCCCGCCATTGGAATAATAAACAGCGTCTGGCCCTCCACCTTACCCAAGAAGCAGAAAAAGCTGCTCAAAATGATTCCTAATAAGAGATAAAAAACCTTTACAGCCCAGTGGACCTTGGCATAGTAGACAATGTACCGGCTCCCATGGAGCATGACGATCTTTTGATTGAGCTTGGTTTGATAACGACCTGCGCCTATAAGCTTCAAAACCTCAACCAAACCTAGACAACCAGGTAAAAAGGCCTTATAGGAATAGGTCTTATGATCAAGGGAGGCAAAAAAGTTCTGATACGGCTTAGAAAAGAGGTATTGAAATATCCCATAAGCCAAAAGCGTGACCACTAAAAGGGTGAGACTAATAATCTGCATCACTTACACCTCTATTTGCATAACTTTATGGCCAATGAGCTGGCCTATGAGAATCATAATTAAAGCAAGCGTCATGACTAAATGACCGTAAGGGGTTGTCATCAAGGGCTTCAAAAAGTCCGAGCTTGAACTTTTCAAAAGGAAGACCATGGCAAAAGGCATCACAGCCAAAATCTTTTGTTCAAGCTTTTTCCCTGCAAGCAGATTCTCTATTTCCTGGCGAATTTCAACCTTTTCCCGAATCGTCTCCGAGGTGTTTTTTATGACCTCCACTAAATTAGCTCCGGCGCGTTTTGATATCATCACGACATCTGCAAAGCTTTTAATATCCTCTATTTCACTCCTTTCAGCCAGATCGTAAAAAACATGTTCCACAGGGTCATTCATGAGAATCCGTCCATTCATAATCTCAAGTTCCTTCAGCATATCGCAATCCTGGTCGGGATAGATCCCGGAAAGCGCTCTCTGGGTATCCATAAGTGAAGTCTCAAAGGACTTACCCGCCGTAAGGGACACTGACAGAAAATACAGGGCATCCTTAAACTGAAGATGCAGCATTTCTTTTCTTTTTCTGAGCTGCTCTTTTTTACGGACAGGGATGTAAAGGATGCCTGTAAAAGACAATAGTATCGAAAGCGGGATACTTTCATAGAAAAGCAAACCGATACAAAAGCAGAATCCCATCGCAAGAATTAAAGCGATTAATAGTTCATCAATCTTCATGTTGTATATTTTATATTGGGGTAAGTCTTTAATCGTCATTCAATGTTGACCCCCCTTTGCCTTGCTTTTGTCTTATTTTCAAAAGGATTACCGGTTCTCTTAAGAACCCCTCTGATTTTGCCCGAGTCATCCTCCCCCTCCTCCTCAAATACATAAAGAGGGTTTAGTAGGATTTCACCCTGCCGATAACCGATAACCTCGGTAATTTCCATTGTTTTTCTGGAATGATCCCGAAGTCTGGAAAGGAAAATGATAATATCCAGCGCAGATGCGATTTGCTTTTTAATGGCCTCCAGAGGCAAAGGCGCTGCCGTCAGAACCATGGTTTCAAGGCGTGACAGCATGTCCACCGTTGAATTGGCGTGACCTGTGGACATGGAGCCATCATGACCTGTGTTCATGGCTTGAAGCATATCCAAGGCTTCTTCACCACGCACCTCGCCAACGATGATGCGCTCAGGTCTCATACGGAGGGAGGTTTTTATAAGGGCCTTCATTTTGATCTCTCCCCTTCCCTCAGTATTGGCATTACGGGTTTCAAGCCGTACCAGATTATTAATGGACAGCAATTGGAGCTCAGCCGAATCTTCAATGGTAATGATGCGTTCCTCTTTAGGTATAAGCGAGGATAGGGCATTTAAAAACGCTGTTTTCCCACTGCCGGTCCCCCCGCAGATAAAAATATTGTACTTCGATCGAACCAGATTCTCCAAAAAGAGGGCAACCTCAGGGGTCAGAGACTTTAATCGAATCAGATCCTCCATCGACATGGGCTTATCAGAAAACTTTCGTATAGTAACTAAAGGCCCATTAAGGGCGATGGGTGGCAAAACCACGTTGACACGGGAACCATCCTCAAGCCTGGCATCCACAATGGGCTCTGCTTCGTTAACACTCCGGTTCACGCGGGCTACAATGCTCTGAATGAGATCCTCCAGCCTTTCCTTACTGTCAAAGGCGATATGGGTCTGTTCCACCACCCCATTTTTTTCTATAAAGATTTTATCCGGCCCGTTAATCATAATCTCTGTGACATTGGGATCATTGATAAAAGGCTCAATGACATCATGTCTGCGCATCTGGTTAAAAACAGTATCCACGATGATTTTGATTTCTGATACGCTAAAGTATTGGGTCAAACCTTTGGTAAAACAGAGCTTTTCGATCTGCTCCAAAAGCTCACTATCCAGCTGATGGGCCTTATAGTCCAAAGCCGAGCCACTAATCAAGGCAACTTCTTTCCTTATCTCACTGACAACCTGACGGATATCTGCGATAAGCTTTCTTTTCCTATACTCAGTTTGTTTCTATTACCTTGTTTAAAATGCTTTCAAGAGCCTCTTGGTATGCTTTGGAGGGAGGAAAGAAACCGGCTTCTTCCTCATAGGGGAAGGGTAGATACACCTTATGATAGCCGGGAATCTCAAAGGAAATAGGCTTATGGCCTCTGCCCATGGATGTTACGCACAGTAGAGTCTTATCTTTTAGTGCTAAAGCGTTGCGTTCTTCATGGCGGTTTAGCTGGTTAGCAATCTTCGAGAGTCTATCCAGCGAGGGGCGGTAATCCAAAGCTGTTACATAGATACTATGGGCTTCTTTTAATAGCATGGGAAGGAGCTCATCGTCGCGAAAAGCTCTTGATAAAATGATCTCACTGTAACAGGCACGTCCACGTATGGCCTTGATCAGATTTTCACACTCCGCAGGGCTTAATTTTTCAATATCCTCTGAATTATGATGCCCCTTCATAAAATCAACGTGATATTCAAGGTCCTTGGTGGTGCAGGCCTCAGCTTTAAGCGAGAGATTCTCTTTCAGGGACTTAACATAGTACAGCATCTCACTTAAGCCTCTAGAATTATTGCCGGTAAAATAGGAGTCGGTATTCGATATCTCATCAAGGCTTATAAAAAAAGAGGGTTGCTGTTTTTGAGCATAAAGCCAAGCCAAAGCTTGAGCCATAGGTGTGAGCACATCGCTCCCGTCAGCGTATAAGACAAGGTGTATACGCCCTGAAATTTCTTTTTTATTGTTACCTTCGGGAAGATTGTCAGCACAGAGGGATAATATTTCTTTCATGAGCCATTCAGCGGGCTTATACTTATGTAT
>JAEYPI010000220.1 GCA_023410885.1 Bacillota bacterium | reverse complement strand
GTTCCCATTCCGAACACAGAAGTTAAGCTCTCCAGTGCTGAAGATACTTGGCTGGTAACGGCCTGGGAAAATAAGTCGTTGCCGGAATTTTATCAAGACCCTGAGCTAATCCTCAGGGTCTTGTTTTAATTTAACAAGGTTGATCGCCCAAAATTGAAGGAAAAAATTTGAACGATTGCTTTGGCGTTACTCAAAACTGTAAATTAAAATTAACCTTTTATTCTTTTTGTATTTGGGTTATAATTCTTACAAAGATATACATTTTTAATTTAATAATACAAGCCTCGGTTGCATAATAGGCGTATATTATTAAATGGCAATTCATAAAGCAGCAAAACGATAGACTTTACATTAAGCTGTTTAAAGTGCATTAGAAGGTCGCATCAAATGAAATGGAAGATGTTAACACGTGTTGTTGCTCAAAAATAATGAACCTACACCGCTATAAAACGTCTAATGACTAGAAGATTAACTATCTTCTTTGAAAGCTGCCCTTAACTACATATAAAGTGAATATCTCTGTTGAATGAATATAGTTGTTAAAACTTCATTCAATGCTTATCGTTCACTAATAAAAACGAAATGTTAAGAAAACTTTAAGAGAAACATAAGCATTAGCAAAGGTTCTTTCTTAGCCAAGAGGACTTAAGTGTGTTATAATACTAAATACTATGTTCTTAACATTTCAAAGCTTTTCTTGTTGGAGGTAAAAGATGAGAAGACGAATTCTAATTGTAGATGATGAAAAAAACATTGTCGACATTCTTAAATTTAATCTAAATAAGGAATCCTTTGATACTTTAGAAGCTTATGATGGAAGACAGGCCATAGAAATTGCAGAGCGGGAAAAACCTGATCTTATTATTCTTGATATCATGCTACCCGAAATGGACGGCTTTACAGTCTGTAGGAAATTGCGTCAAACCATGCAGACTCCCATTCTAATGCTGACAGCTCGTGAAGAAGAGGTTGATAAAGTCCTGGGACTTGAATTGGGCGCAGATGACTACATTACTAAACCCTTCAGCCCCAGAGAGCTTATGGCACGGGTTAAAGCGAATCTCAGAAGAGTAATTGATGAATCCATTCCTCTACAGAAGGATGAAATAATACGATACAGTGATCTTGAGATAGATGTCAATCGCTATGAGGTTAGAAGAGCCGGTACCATTATTGATCTGACCCTCAGGGAATTTGAGCTTGTAAAGTTTTTAGGACTTCAGAAGGGACAAATCTTCTCCAGAGAAAATCTTCTCGAAAAAGTCTGGGGCTACGAGTATTTTGGCGATGTCCGAACTGTGGACGTCACCGTAAGAAGACTTCGTGAAAAGCTCGAGAAAGATGCTTCCAAGCCTGAATACATATTAACCAAGCGTGGTGTAGGATATTATTTCAACCCCGCGATTTAAAGGGATGTATGAGTAGTTATTTATCAAAGGCTGCATTTTTGCGCAGTATACAATGGCGATTAATAGTAATTTTGGTGCTTATTACATTTGTTTTAATGTCTGTAGTTTGGGTCTTCCTGAATTTTAAAGTCGAAGAGATTTTTTACTCGGACTTCAAAGAGGGTATTGAGAGTAATTATAATGGATTACGTATTGATGAGACCAATACGGATTATGATACGCTTATCAATACCCTGCAAACGACGCCGGTCTTAGCGGGTCTAATTTATGGAAAGGATAAAAGCTATACCGTAATCGACAGAGAAACCCTCGAAATTCTAGACTCTTCTGATCAACTCTATCAAAAGGATAAGGTTGCCTTCAGAAATGAAATTTTTAAGTCCGAAAATCTGCTTTCGGTTCTTTCTAGTAAGGGAGAAGCCATAGGTGATAAGCAGACGTATACCCGCGCGAAAAATGGCGATTTTTATGATTATGTCAGAACTCAGACCCTTAAAGACGGGGAGTATATTCTCTTCATTAAATATGACAGGGCTGAGGCTTTGTTGGTATTAGATGAATTTACCAGCGCTATTTTTTACGGGTTGATCTTTTCTGTCATTGCCGCATTATTTATAGGTTTTCTTCTTTCGAAAACCATTACCCGTCCTATTTATGATATTATGCATAAAGCTGAAAAAATTACAGACGGTGAATTTGGTTATGCATTAGAGGTTCGCTCTGAAGACGAGCTTGGTAAGCTTACCAAAACCTTTAATTTCATGTCCTCCCGACTAAAAAGTATGCTAACGGAGATGACCAGCGAAAAGAAAAAGGTCGATACCATTTTAAATTATATGACGGATGGTATTATAGCCTTTAATCGCACCGGGGAGGTCATTCACACAAATCCTGCTTCTCAAAAAATACTGGACAGTATGCCTAACAGCATGATTTCCTTTAATGAATTTATGGAGAACCTGGGGATAGGTCTTAACATTTATCAAATCAACCAGGAGCAAAAAATCACTGAGCCTGACCATAAGGTTCAATACGGCGATAAGTTTCTTCGCGTCCAGTTTGCTCCTTTTACAGATGAGAATAACAATATAGATGGTATTATTACAGTATTACAGGATATTACTGAGGAACACAAATTGGAAAGGATGCGCCGGGAGTTTGTGGCCAATGTTTCCCATGAGTTAAGAACGCCGTTAACCTCTGTTAAGAGCTACACTGAAACCTTATTGGACGGCGCTATACAAGATACTGAGACAGCGGAGCATTTTCTTGGGGTCATTAATGATGAGACCGACCGTATGACGCGTCTGGTCAAGGACTTACTCACGCTCTCACAGCATGATGGTGGCATTCGTCTTAACATCGAGGATATATCCATTTCCGATCTCATCAGTTCCTGTGTTGAAAGAATGAAGCGGGAGGCACAGCTTAAAAAACAGGATCTGAAGTTGACTATTAAACAAAATATTCCTTTAATTAAAGGAGATAGGCATAGAATCGATCAACTCTTGATAAATATTATTGGGAATGCTATTAAATATACACCGGAAAGAGGACGGATCTCGGTACAGCTATACTCAGAGAGGGATTATGCCATTGTATGCGTTGAAGATAATGGTATCGGTATCCCGGCACAGGATCTTGGAAGAATATTTGAGCGTTTTTATAGAGTCGATAAAGCCCGGTCCAGACAAATGGGCGGCACAGGCCTAGGATTAGCTATTGCCAAAGAAATTGCAGTACTTCACGGAGGAAATATAACAGCAAGGAGTAAATTTGGAAAAGGAACTCAAATTTATGTTGAGCTTCCTCTGCGAAAACGGCATAAACGGGCCCTTTAACCCCTAGCAATAAGGTAATGGCTTTTTAAATGGTGCGTAATGGATTTGTAACACAAATTCCTGTATACTTGTATTGTATCAATATAGGTAAACATTACCTCATTTTAAGAGCACCTTGTAAAGCCTAAGGTTTGTCTGGAGGAAAAGTTATGGCAAAAAAAATAGCCTTCCTGATGGTTTTAATGTCGGTTCTGATTCTTGCCTCAGTTACGGCATTTGCAACAGGTACGGATTCAACCGCTCCGAAAACAGGTTTTACCGAAGAAAAAGCTAATCACGAGATTAGTGTAAGTGAATTAGAAGAAAAGAACCCTGTTTTTTTTGATGAAAAAGCAACGTCGGATATGAATTTTGTCACTATAAAATTCCAAAGGGAGTATAGTGCAGTTAGTGATTTGCGCTATAACTTTACCGCATCTGTTATTGACACATCAACAAGTTCTGCTATTAACGAAAATCCTGTTGTCATGCTCATGTATATAAAGGTTGATGGGAAATATACTGCATTAAACGATATTACAACAGGCACTAATATGAGTGAGGGATCTTATTTACTTCCTTCTTCCAAGGTTGATTTAATGTACTTAGGTAGCGGCAAGGTCAATGACGTGCGTATTATTGCCTTTAGAAAAAAGGATATGGATAATCTGGTCGTAAATGAAACGCTTCAGATTTTCGACCTGCCCATAACAGCTCCTCATTGGAAACTATATGAGAGGCGAAATTATTCAACTAATAGTGTCAATCTGCCCGCTGCCCCTTAAAGTCAGGAGCAGATCATGAAGCTTAAAAAAGAACACCTAAAAACCATATTGCTCTTTCTCTTAGTTATTACAAGCTTGGTTCAAATTGGAATCCACTGGTATCAGCAAGTCCAGGGGTTTCCTTTTCATTTTGTAGGGAAAATTTTAAATATAAACGACGATGATTTCCCTTCAATGGAAGTGGATTCTGTGAGGGATCGTTACTTTGTTCCGGAATCAATCCTTATTTCGGTGGGTCCTACGTCGCCACTATGGAAGCTTGAGCAGAAAGATCCTTATTACATTAGCATATGGAATGACATAAGGAATAACTATATACCCATTATGCTCAAGGAGAAGCCAACGAAAACCATTCCCAAAGAACAATGGCCTGACATCATCAGTGGAAGGTGTATACGTATTGATTTCGCTGATGATTTCCCAAGAGATATAATATTTTGGCTTGAGGACAAGAAGCCCAAAGATTTAAAGAGCTTTAATTCAATCAAGTCCATTGCCATTGTGCCCCAAACAGACGTTAATGAAACAGTCAATACTCTTTTTGTTTATGATGAAAATCAAGTCTACCAATATCAGATTGATATAAAAGAAGACTTCCTTCGTAAAGCATTCTACAGTAAATTGGCCGACGAGCTGAGCGTCAAGAACAAGCCACTCTTATATTCATTAACGGCTAACACTACGATCTTTAACTCCCAAGAGGAGATATTGGTTGCATTGGATAGAGGAACCAGTAAAACCTATTCGGCACTTACTGTTGAGATTCCATCATCGATTCAGCTCAACCGGTCCAATATGGAGAGTGAAAGGATTCAGGACAGTATCCTCTTAAATCAAAAGAAAAGCCTAATGGGAAAATACAATGAACCAAAGGGTGAAATCTTGTTTACTGATACTCAAAATCTTTATACACTTAATGCAGATGGTGTTTTAGAGTATCGCTACCTGCCCATGGTCGACAAGGAGGCCGGAGCAGCGTCGGGTGCCTTCAGTCAGGCTCTTTCTTTTATAGAGCTGCGACGTAAGCTTTTGGGTGATGCGGAGCTTGCACTGACCATGATTGAAAAGCAGGATTACTATTATGAGATGCATTTTGACTATCGAATTGATGGGGCCGCTGTCTATTATTCAGGCCCTGATGCAGAGAGTAGAATTAGTGCTCCCTTAATCATTAAAGCGAATGGAGATCGCGTATTAGAGTGTCGCTGGGTTATAAGGTCTTTTCATAAAGCCGAAGAATCTCACAGGTACAGTCTTTATTTTATCAATCTTGTTGAACAGCAGATTCGTGCTCAGTACCCAGAATTACTTGAAAATCCACCTCAAACACTTTCACGTTTGAGGGAAGGTTATGTTTTTAGTCTCAAAGAGCAGGGGGATTTGACTAAAAAACCTCATTGGATCATCAGTACCGAAAATAAGGATTATTTTATTCCACTTTTAGAGGAGGACTAAGCGCATGGATTGGGCTAAAGCTAAGACCATTTTCATTATTGTGTTTCTCCTCCTAAATATTTTCTTGTTGTCGACGAATATCTTTACGAATTCCGACCTCCGTTTTCAATCCGACTATACAAGATATGCCAAAGCGTATTTGGACTCGCGTGATATTCAAATCGATTCTAGAATCAAGGATCGGACAGGCAAAGTCGGGAGCCTGATATATGCTGCCAAACGTTTTAACTTTGATCAATTGACAGAATTTATCTTTGGAAAAAAAATCTCACTGTCTGAAGAATCCGATACCATTGTCTATAAAGAAGAAGAAGAAAAATTGATGCTGGTAGGGGAAGAGCTTTATATCCAGAAAAAGCTTGATGATGCAGATCGCTTATTCAATGACTCGAAGGCTTTTTCGCGAAAGGTTTATAAAATGCTGAAGGATATGGGCTATAGTAAGGCCAATCTCTATCTGAAATCACAAGATCAATCCGCAGATGAGCAATGGATGAATTTTCTGTTGAAATATCAAAATGGCTTGCTCTTCGATCAAGAAATCACTGTAAGGTTAAATAAGAATGGTTTTTTAACGATGCTACTCCCCACAAGGGAGGTCAAGCAAACTAGCTCCGTCAAAGAGGAGGTACTCTCTGCTTATCAAGTTCTGGTCATGGGGGAACTACCGGAAGGGGCCCACGTTAAGTGTGTGGATTTTGGGTTTAGACAGACCGGTGAAGGTGAGTATTATTACAGCCCTGTATGGCGAATTCTCTTTACAAATGGAGATATCTATTATTATGATGCGTATACAGGTGTGAAACTGTAAGAAAAATGGTCATAATTACAATAAGCTATAGAAGTTAAATAGTTTGCGTAGGCCGCATATTTAATGTATAATGATTCTCTGAGTAATCAAATGGAAATACCGGAAGGTTGGTGTATAAGTGGACAGGCTTATCATCCGCGGGCAGAAAAGATTAAAAGGTGAAGTCACCGTTAGCGGAGCAAAGAATGCAGCACTAGGTGTTTTACCGGCAGCGCTGCTTCTGAGCGATGTATGTACCATTGAAAATGTCCCGGACATCTTGGATATTGCAATTCTGAAAAGGATCATGGAATCTCTTGGTGCCCGATTTGAAAATATCGATGCAAATACCATTAAAATAGATACACGAAATGTAAACTCCTATATGGCCACTACTGACGATATGCATAAGCTTCGCGGTTCCTATTATTTAATGGGAGCCCTGCTTGGTCGTTTTAAAAGGGCTATTGTAACATTTCCCGGGGGCTGTGATTTTGGTGTTCGCCCCATTGACCAGCATGTTAAGGGATTTGAGTCCCTAGGTGCCAAGGTTGAGATTGAGCATGGTTGTATCAAGCTCACCGCCCATAAATTAGTGGGAGCATCGATCTACCTTGATGTTGTAAGTGTTGGGGCTACTATTAATATAATGATGGCAGCCGTTAGAGCAGAAGGCCTCACTACTATAGAGAATGCTGCCAAGGAACCGCACATCGTTGACATTGCCAATTTTTTAAATGCGTTGGGTGCTGATATCAAGGGAGCAGGAACCGACATTATCAGAATTCGTGGTGTTAGCAAATTAAGAGGTAATGTGGTCCATAGTATCATACCGGACCAGATTGAAGCAGGTACCTTTATGATTGCGGCAGCTGCCACCAAGGGCGACGTGCTTGTAAAAAACGTCATCCCAAAGCATATGGAGTCTTTATCGGCTAAGCTCATAGAAATGAATGTAAAGGTTGAAGAATTTGACGATAGCATTCACATAAATGCAAAGGATCGCCTATCAAAGGTTAATATCAAGACGCTGCCCTATCCGGGGTTCCCGACTGATTTACAGCCACCGGCTGCCATTTTGCTTCTTAGAGCGGAGGGAATCAGTACCATCACAGAGGGCATCTTTGATAACCGTTTTCAGTATATTGAAGAATTGAAAAGAATGGGTGCCAAGATTCGTGTTGAAGGTAGAATGGCCGTCATTGAAGGGGGCTCAAAGCTCTCAGGGGCGCCTATTAAAGCCTTGGACTTAAGAGCGGGTGCCGCTTGTGTTATTGCCGGTTTAATAGCAGAAGGAGAAACTGAGATATTGAATGTCCATTACCTAGACCGAGGTTATGAAAAAATGGTTGAGAAATTCCAGGAGCTCGGTGCTGACATAAGACGAGTAGGTGACACTTAGGAGAACCGGAGAGATAATCCATGATCAAGGTCTGTAGCTTGTTTAGTGGTTCCAGTGGGAACTGCATCTATATATCCTATAATGAAACCTCTATTCTTATTGATGCAGGCGTAAGCGGCAAAAGAATTGAAGGGGCCTTAAAAAGCATAGGGGAATCCTTTGAAAATATAAAAGGGATTTTCATTACCCACGAACACAATGACCATATCTGTGGAGCGGGTATTCTTTCCAGACGGTATAAGATTCCCATCTATACTAATTCTTCAACATGGAAGGCCATGCGCCCCTTTATGGGCAAGCTTGCGCCCGACATGATCTGTCAAATTGAGGTGGGTCAAAGTCTTTCACTGGGAGATATTGAAGTAAGATCTTTTTCCATTCCCCATGATGCGGCTTGTCCTGTGGGGTATAATTTGTTTATCGATGGGAAAAAGCTAACGATCGCAACAGATATCGGACATATGAATAAAGAATTGTTAGTGCATCTTGAAAAAAGTGACATGATTTTATTAGAATCCAATCATGATATTGAAATGCTCAAGACTGGACGTTATCCTTGGCCATTGAAACAGCGTATTCTAGGGGATAATGGACATCTCTGCAACGAAATGGCTGGTAAGGTGGTGGCTTATCTCGCAGAAAATGGCACCAAGCTGTTTTTATTAGGGCATTTAAGCCAAGAGAACAACTTTCCGGAGCTGGCTTATCAAACCGTATGCAACGCATTAATGGAGAAGCAGATAAATCCCGCTGAAGATATCTATTTGGAGGTCGCTTTAAGGGACAGGGTCAGTAAGGTACTTTACATATAGGGGTGTGTTGCGGTTGACTCTTAATATTCTTGCTGTAGGGAAACTAAAAGAAAATTATTTAAAAGACGCTCAAAAAGAATACTTGAAGCGTCTTTCGCGTTTTTGCAAGGTTCAGGTGACTGAGATTGAAGAGGAAAAGGCCCCTGAGTCGGCAAGCCCGGCCCAAGAGGAAAAAGTTAGGCAGAAAGAAGCAGAACGTATAAAAAAAGCCATGAATAAAAATACAACGACTATCGTTTTAGCCCTCGAAGGTCAGGAACTAACCTCGGTTGGCTTTTCCGACCAGATCAAGGGACTGATGCTCGATGGTAAAAGTGATGTAACCTTTATTATAGGCGGCTCAACCGGCCTTGATCCCACCATCATCAAGGAAGCGGATTACCGCTTGTGCCTTTCAAAAATGACCTTCCCCCATCAACTAGCCCGTATCATTCTGCTTGAGCAGGTTTACCGGGCTTATAAAATTTTGAACAATGAGACGTATCACAAATAACTTAGACGGTAAGATGTGTCCAGTAATGTTCAGCTAAAATATGAAAATGTCAGATAGTCGCAACACGCCAAAAAGTCGGGTAAAATAATCAAAACACTGAAAAGTTCTGAAGGGTTTCATTTCAGATACGCCTTCCTAAACCCCAAAGACGGGAAAATTTCAAGACAGCAGCAATTCATTACAACTGTCCTGAATAGCAGTTGATCCCAGAACCTTTGAGACAAAAAATAGACAATTCTTTTGGAACAATCCGGACAACCCGTTGGCTTTTTAAAATCAGGTGAATTACTTGTTTTAGATAGTATCATTTAGTAGCCTTGAAAAAGGTAAAAGCGTATAATGTGTATTTGTGATAGGCGGCCGAATCAAGGTTAATCCTTACAGTGAAAGACTTAACGGTAAAGTTAAACTAAAGAAACCGGATAAAGCCGAAGGGGTAGAAGGATGCCAGTAAGCTATGAAACAGAAAGACTCGGACTTACAATTCTTCAGAAGACGGATGCAGATAAGGTCTTAGATTATTACACCCGCAATATGGATTTTTTGGAGGAGTGGGATCCCCAACGCCCGGCTGATTTTTACACGCTGGAATACCAAAAGCAAATGCTTGAAAAGGAATACAAGTCTTATGAAGAAGGCATCCTTCTCAAGCTTTGGATCGTCATTAAAGAAGCGCCTTCAAAAGTCATTGGCTTTGTTGTCTTCAACAATATTGTTCGAGGTGCTTTTTTGTCATGCCATCTAGGCTATAAGTTGGATAAGGATCATATCAACAAGGGGTTTATGACTGAAGCCGTTAAAAAAGGCATCGAGATTATATTTAATGAATACAGGCTTCATCGTATCGAAGCGAACATCATGCCTCATAATCGTGGTTCCGCACGAGTTGTGGAAAAATTGGGCTTCTACAATGAAGGCCTGGCTCGTCAATATCTAAAAATCAATAATAATTGGGAGGATCATATTCATTGGGTGCTTCTCAATGACAAGGTTTGACAACGGATAGTATTTCCTGTTTTATTTTAATAAACTTCCGATTATGGTATAGTTTTCATATCGGGAGGACTGGGTATGAGAAAAGTTCACGACATTGTTCCTAAGAGGAGAAGCTTAAAAAAGTCTATGCTCCGCTTAAGACTTCATCTCTGGGCTCGAGGCCTTATTATTTGCGCCCGCAAGGATATTGACCTTCAAAAAGAAATGTCAGAATGGCCCGATGGCTTCACGCTTTTTTTTCAAATTCTGCCTGATGAACCCTATGTAGGACTTAAAAAAGATGCCAGTGGCTTACATATCATTAAAAGTTTTTATCCGACTCCCACCCAAACCCTTATCACCTTTAAAAATCTGATTATTGCCCAGGAAGTGCTTTATGGGAGGATGACCCTACGCCAGGCTTTTTGTGAAAGCAGATTTGTTTTAAAGGGGAATTCTCAGCATTATTCGTCGGTTATAAAAGCGATGATGCTAATCCAAAAGAGGCTCTTTCCGCGATTAGTTGATTACGGGAGCTCTCGGCCCGGTTTTAAAAAACGCGTTAGTCGTCTCCTAATCCTTTTGCAAATCCTGTTCATGGGAAATGAAAGGAAGGAGGTGCTTCTAAATGATTCCGAAGTATTACGAGTTTTTGAATAAAGTCAAAATTATATCCGGCTATCGAGCACTGGAGAACCTTCCCCATGAGCTTAAAGAGCGGAAAGTCAGTAGGCCCATGATTATTAGCGACTCGAAGTATATAGAAGAGGGAACAATCAACAAATTTATTAATGCTATGGGCGGGTCTGATCTGGTAGTGGGAAGTATTTTTAAATGTAGCACACCAATCCTATCCGAAAACACGGATGGGGCTATAGCCGAGTTTAACGCTTATTTCTGTGATGCGATTATCGTTTTAGGGGGGCGTTCTGCCTTTGAGACGGGAAGAGCGGTCAGGTCATCCATTCCTGATAGCGGAAGCGATGATATTTTGCTCATGGGAACGGACTACCTCAAAAAAAGTCTTTCTGTTCCTTTCATTATGGTTCCGGTTGGAAGCACCGGCCTGGAAATTACGGGAGTACCCGATGTTGTCGTGTTGGACCCAAGAATGACGTTGACCCTATCCCCTCGGGATACTGTTTTATCAGCCATTGATACCCTTTGCCATGCCATTGAAACCTATACCTGCTTGCAAAAAAATCCCCTAAGCGACGGGTATGCTTTTTCCGCTATTACCTTGGTTAGAGAAAACCTGCCGAGAGCCGTTAAATACGGGAGGGACAGAAAAGCTCGTCATGCCTTGGCTAATGGGGCACTCCTTTCAAGCATTGCCCTTCTCAATTCTCAAGCGGGCATTGCCCATACCATGGCCTATGCCCTGGAGGAAATCTGCCAAATTTCTCATGAGGAGGCTATAGGCATTCTTCTCCCACCCTGTATGGACAACAATATGATGAAGCTTGACGATCAATACGGTGAATTGCTTTTGCCCTTGGTGGGGCCTGAGATCTATGCCGATACCCAGCGCCATGAAAGAGGTAGAAAATCGGCTCAGACCATACGGAACATACTGTCTGACTACCACCAAAAATATGGAATCCCTGTTTGTTTATCGGAGATTGGCGTAAAACGGTCGAATTTTGATTCTATTGTTGCCCGGTGCTTAAAAAACAGCGCTTTATTATACAATCCAACCGAGGTACAGGAGGAAGACCTTCGGAATATCCTAAACCTGGCTTTTTAGGCGTCTTTAGCTTGTTACATTTCTCTTTTATACCATTTTCTATAAAGACAATCCTTGAAAAGCAGGATATAATAGGGATAGATTAAAAGGAGTATAACCGTGTAGCGGTTTACATTTGCATGTAAAGGACAGAAACGGAATTAATTTATTGTAGATGGAAGGAAAACAATGAGTATCAGCGGAAATATTGAAGGCTTAAGAAATAGTGTGATTGAGGCACTTGAAGGTATTTACGAAATAGAAGTCCCACAGGACAGGCTTTGGACCGAGGAATTGGTTAACACATTATCCATCCTGTCGGGAGCTATAAACAGGGAAATTGCCATCTATCTTGATCGAAAGGGTCATATCACCGACGTATGTGTTGGGGACTTTAAAACAGTGGACCTAAACGAGGTAGAAGGGCGAAGAAGTAAAACCCGTCTGTCCGGTGTGCGCTGTATTCATACCCACCCAAATGGAAGCGCTATGCTTTCAGCGGTTGACGTTAGCTCCTTAAAACAATTAAGGCTGGATATGATCGCTGCGATAGGTGTGATAGATCAAAAGCCCACCAATATATATGTGGCTGTTCCCTCCCCTGTGACAGTGGAAGATGTAGAAACCTTCGGCCCGTATACGGCTGATAAGGATGACTTTGATGCGCTTCTTGAGTACATCGGCGAGGCCGATGATTTCTTAAAAAATCAGGCCGAAGCCTTGGGCGATGTCATTGAACGGGTGATATTGGTAGGAATAAAGACTCAGGAAACCCGGGACATCCAGGGTGTAAGTGAAGCGGATATTTCAATGATAGAGCTTAAAGAGCTGGCCCAAACGGCTGGTGCTCAAGTGGTTTCCAAAGTCATGCAGAAGCGGGAGGGCCGTGATGCCGCCTACTTTATTGGAAAGGGCAAGGTGGAAGAGCTCCGGCTGATGGTTCAGTCGCTTGAGGCTGATTTGGTTATTTTTGACGATGAAATTTCCCCCTCCCAACAGCGTAATATTGAAGAGGTTCTTGGCGTTAAGGTCATAGACAGAACAGGTCTTATACTTGATATCTTCGCTCAGCGCGCAAGAAGCAGGGAAGGGAAAATTCAAGTTGAACTGGCCCAATTGGAATATCATTTACCCCGGCTTCAAGGCCTTGGCCTGATTCTATCACGCTTAGGCGGCGGCATTGGAACAAGGGGGCCTGGCGAAACCAAGCTGGAAACGGATAAACGCCATATCAGAAGAAAAATTGCTGCCCTGAAAGAGCAGCTTAAGGAAATTAAAAAGCAACGGGGAATCTTAAGGCTTGAGCGCAAGAAGAACCGGGTTCCGGTGGCCTCTTTAGTAGGATATACCAACTCGGGAAAATCCTCATTGCTCAATGCGCTTTGCGGCGCCGATGTCTATGCGGAAAACAAGCTTTTTGCAACACTGGACACCACCACCCGTCAGCTTCTTTTAGATGATAATCAAGTTGTTTTACTCACCGACACTGTTGGCTTTATCAGAAAGCTTCCCCATCACCTGATGGATGCTTTCAAATCAACCCTTGAAGAGGCGGTATTCTCAGATGTACTCGTCATCGTTGCCGATTCCTCCGACCCCTATGTGCAGGATCATATCCGCATTGTAGATAGTATTCTCACTGAGCTTGGCGCCTCTGATAAGCCAACTATTATAGCCTATAATAAAATTGATAAGCCCATTGAGGGTGAACGGATTAAGTTTACATCTGACCGCACGGTTCTTGAGATATCGGCAAAAACAGGAGAGGGCCTTGATGAGCTTAAGACCTGCTTAAAAAATATGTTATGTGAGGCCCGGGTCCAAGTTCAATTAAAAATTCCCTTTTCCGAGGGCTGGGCTCTGCCATGGCTTTATGAAAAGGGTAAGGTTCTTTCGGTTGACTATGATGAAGATGCCTCCCTCGTTGAGGCAGAGCTGGATAAAGAAGCTTCTTTGCGAGTTAAGGACTTTATTGTTCAATAAATCATTCTTTGGCTATGGTGACGTAAAGAGGGGAAGGTTGGGTGGATACCAGGTAAATACAACAAAAAGGATAACCATTGCAGCCACAAAAAGCAGGGAGAAGATTTTGTATTCCTTATAATTTTTGGGGCTGCAGCTATATCTCATTAATATATTTTGAGCTATCCAGCCTGCCAGAAAGGTAATCAGAAGATCTATGGCCAAAACGTTAAAACCCAATATGCCCGAGTACCCATAGAATAAAAAGGGTATGGTGACAATGATGGACGCGAGGGATGGCGCCAGACCGGCAACGAAGTTGTGATTACTTTTAAAATATCTAAAATATAAGAAAATATCGTAAAAAAGCGCTGCAAAGAATACGATTTTGGTATGCTCCCAAACACTTTCGTTTACCGACGAAATGAACGAAAGCGGGAAAAAGCCTGTTGAAGAGTATCCAAAATGCAGAAGAGAGGCTATAAAAAAGATCCATACACTGGAAAGGCGTAAGGCTTCTTCTTGCCTTTCTGAGCAGATATTTTCCATGAACATTCTCCTTTATAGGATAGG
This sequence comes from Bacillota bacterium, assembly GCA_023410885.1. GTDB lineage: Bacteria > Bacillota > Clostridia > DSM-8532 > DSM-8532 > DTU059. The sequence goes on along the minus strand of JAEYPI010000220.1, from coordinate 7,604 downwards.
GTGGGTTCTTTAGCGCTATTTCTTTACCCACAGATTACGGTTCGTCCGTGGATAAACTCTTAAAAGATGTATATGATTGGAAAAGACGGCATTATGACAAGAAAAGGCGTATTGACACCTGTAAAGACCTATTGTAAAATAGTTATGCGTCATTAGCTCGAGTGGTGGAACAGGCAGACACAACGGACTTAAAATCCGTCGGACTAACCCTCCGTACCGGTTCGACTCCGGTCTCGAGCACCAACAAAACCCCGATAGCGGTAAGCTTTCGGGGTTTTGTGTTTTTAATTCTTATGTATCCTTGTGATTTTATGTTTTCTTTTTGTCTACCCTCTCATATCCTTATTTCGCTATATGCAGCGGCACATCTCAAAATAGAAATTCAAACGAGATATAGAGATTTGTAATACCGATAATACTTATGTTTTTTGGCTATGGATTAAGTATTAGTTATGTCTATGCTTTCAAGAAAATACAGGGTTATTTATTAAAAAACAAAAATAGGTAATTTTGAGTCTTGTTTCCGGCGCGTCAATCTTTTCATGGCATAAGGTTTGTCAGAACAGGAGATTAATAAGTATTGAGAATTTCTCAACAAAGTTAACATTCGAGAGGGTCGCGTTTTGGATACTGGACGGAAGAAAAGCAATATACTGAAAGTACTTGGCAAAATACCTGTCTGTCTCCTTATACCGTTTATGATACTTATCCTGGCAATTTCATTGATATGGCGGGCTGAATTCTGCGGGTACAGGTATGGTGATAAGCCTGCCTGGGTTCGTGAGAATATTCCCTTTTTGATTCTTACGATAGTTCTTCTACTGGTTGCAGCTATCCTTGTTTACTGGCTGAGTAAAAGGCTTGACCGATTAAGCAGAAAGCAGGTTGTTTGGATCCTGCTCTACCTGTCTGCGATGGTTCAGGTATTAGTAATTCTCTATCTTCCCGCAAAGCAGTTTGCAGACCAGGATATTGTAAACTTTATCTCTCTACAGGTAATAGAGGGTAATTTTGTGCATTTCCAAAGATTGGGATATCTATACCGGTATCCCAATAACATTGGTATCACACTGTTGCTATCGGCTATTTACAATATATTTCCTGATACTATACTGGTTCCTAAGCTTTTAAACATTATTTTTTCTTCTATTACCACGTACTTGATATTCCGGATATATGAAGAAACCTGCCCTGCAAAAAAAGATAAGGGGTATGGCATACTGCTCTTTTCCGGCTTTTTTTTGCCCATGCTTTTACTCAATAATCTCATCTATAATGATTTGATTGCCACTACATTATTTACCGGGCTTGTTCATCATGCCATCCGATATATCAAAACAAAAAAAAGCTGGCATTTGGTCATGATCGGTATTTTAACCATAACGGGGAACTTTTTACGACAGGTCGGCGTTATTTTTCTTATTGCCGTCACCCTCTACTTTATCCTGAACAAAATAAAGGTAATCAAGGCTTTAGCTTTTTTTGGAATTGTGCTTATTCTTTGCCGACTGCCCTTAACGCTTGTAAACGGTTATCTTATGAATACCGGGAAAATTACCGAGCCAATCGGCCAGAACTCAATTCCCATTCATATGTGGATCAATATTGGGATGAATGCGAACAAAATTGGATATTGGGATGATTCAAAATCCTATAATGTGTATATCAAACAGGGAGAGTGGAACAAAGCCAAGAGTGTAGCACTCTACACGGAGATGATTAAAAAGAACATAGAGAAACGAGGGGCCATAGGAATTTTAAAAACGTACGTAAAAAAGAACATCTGGCTATGGACAGAAGGTACTTATCAAGCCGAATATTATGGTATAGGATCGTGGGGATATTTATACCCAACCTTTGTTACAGAGCTAATCAGCACTAACAGACCCATACGGGATTATACCAGATGGCTCCTGCACACAACCAATCTTCTGATGCTGGGCCTTTCAGTCATTGGCTTAAGTCGGTCGATCATTAAGAAATATGAATATCCTTTAATCTTGCCGGCGATTGTCTTGCTTGGATTTATAGGATTCTACACCCTCTGGGAGATTAAGCCGCGTTATATCTATCTCATTTATCCTTATTTGATCCTCATGTCCTATCATGGGTTGGCTATTCTATCCGACAAATTAGCGCAGCTTTTTAAGCGCTCCCACGAGCCTGAGCAACAAAAAATTGACAGTAATTTTTAACATTTTTTAATTATGTCACTGTTTAATTGAAGCTTTGTAAAAGGAATAGTATTGAAACAGGAGATAAAGGTGGATATAATATATTTACGCTATATATTGGTGTTGCTATAACCGATATATACAATATGTACTGTATAAAGATAGGCATTCAAGAGATAAAAGTGGGATAGACGGAGGAGAAAAGCCATGTTATTAAGCCAAAATGCAATAAAAGTTTTAGAAAAAAGATACCTGATTCGAGATAAGGATGGAAATGTTTTAGAGACACCTGAGGAGATGTTCAGAAGAGTCGCAAAAACCGTTGCTGCTGCCGATAAGGACTATGCTTCTGAGGCTCAGCTTCAAAGCATTGAGCAGGATTTCTACGATATGATGACTAACCTGGAGTTCTTGCCCAATTCTCCGACCCTTATGAATGCCGGAAGACCCCTAGGTCAGCTCTCTGCTTGCTTTGTGCTTCCTATTGAGGACAGCATGGAGGGAATCTTCGACAGTGTCAAAAACGCTGCATTGATTCATAAAAGCGGCGGGGGAACAGGATTTTCCTTTAATCGTCTCCGTGCTAAGGGCTCCAGTGTTAACTCAACTGGTGGCGTAGCCAGCGGTCCCGTGAGCTTTATGAAGGTCTTTAACGCCGCGACAGAAGCGGTCAAGCAGGGGGGAACACGCCGTGGTGCCAATATGGGCATTTTAAGAGTTGATCATCCGGATATTTTAGAGTTTATAACCTGCAAGCAGGATAATGCCGATATTACCAACTTCAATATCAGTGTGGCGCTCACCGAAAGCTTCATGGAAGCGGTGGAGCAAGGCCGGGATTACGATCTTATTGATCCTAAGACAAAGGAGACACGTGGGAGCTTGAATGCCCGTGAGGTCTTTAATAAGATGGTTAAAATGGCATGGACCAATGGTGAACCCGGTATTGTATTCATCGATCGCATTAACCGTGAAAATGTCACCCCCCTCCTGGGAGAAATAGAGAGCACCAATCCCTGTGGCGAACAGCCCCTTTTACCCTATGAGGCCTGCAATCTTGGCTCCATTAACTTAAGCCTCATGGTTAAGGAAGGCGCGCTTGGCCCCGAGGTGGATTATGACAAGCTTGGTGAAACCGTCCGGAAAGCTGTTCATTTCCTGGACAATGTTATTGATGTCAATAACTATCCCCTTCCTGAGATCGACCATATGACAAGGGGCACAAGAAAAATAGGTCTTGGCGTTATGGGTTGGGCAGACCTTCTTCTCATTCTTGGCATCCCCTATCATTCAGGAGAGGCCGTAAGATTGGCTGAGGAGATCATGGGCTTTATAGATTTTGAGTCCAAGCAAAAGAGCGAGGAAATTGCAAAGGTCAAGGGTGTCTTCCCCTTCCACGATAAGAGCATTTTTGCCGAGGTGGACAGAAAGATCAGAAATGCCACCACCACCACTATCGCGCCTACAGGAACCTTAAGTATTATTGCCGGAGTATCAAGCGGCATTGAGCCCCTTTTTGCCATCTCCTTTATTAAAAATGTCATGGACGGCACCGAGCTGGTGGAGGTCAATCCCCACTTTAAAGCGGTAGCCGAGGAGAGGGGCTTTTATTCAGAGAAGCTTATGAGGGAAATCGCTAAAAAGGGATCCCTTCACGATCTTCACGAGGTTCCGGAAGAGATTCGCGAGGTTTTTGTAACCTCCCATGATATTTCACCCGAATGGCATGTCAACATGCAGGCGGCCTTCCAAAACCATACGGACAATGCGGTTTCAAAGACCGTTAATCTTCGTAATGAAGCAACCCAGGAGGATGTTGCAGAGGTCTTCCAGCTCGCCTATCGCACCGGCTGTAAGGGTGTCACCATTTATCGTGATGGTAGCCGTGATATGCAGGTGCTCAATATCGGCAGTGTGAAGGGCAAAGAGGAAAAGCCTCAGCTTCAGAACGTGGCACCTTCCACCGAGGCTTGTGAGGATTGCGCGGAAGCCTGTGCCTTGACTCAACCACATATTACACCCAGGCCTCGCCCTGAGGTTACAACGGGCTTTACCGAGAAAGTCAAGATTGGTTGCGGTAACCTCTATATCACCGTCAACTATGATGACAACGGTATCTGTGAGGTATTCACCAACACCGGACGCGCAGGAGGTTGTCCTTCCCAGTCCGAAGCCACCAGTCGCTTGGTGTCCATAGCCTTAAGATCGGGTATGGATGAAAAGTCGATTGTAGAACAGCTCAAGGGTATTCGCTGCCCGTCAACCATCCGCCAGAAGGGGCTTAACGTTCTGTCCTGTCCCGATGCGATTGGTCGGATGATTGAAAAGGTCATGAAGCATCGCAATGGAAACGGTGATGTCTACAAGACTGCCCCAGCTGCCACGGCAACCTTTCAGGTTCCAAGGCCCAACGCCAAGATCTATGATGATGAAAACTCAAAGGATTCCGCCAGCTGCCCTGAGTGTGGGAGCGGCGTGGAACACGAAGGCGGTTGTGTCGTCTGCCGTAGCTGCGGGTACTCCAAGTGCGGGTAATTACACCGATTAGCGAGTAAACCATAAGAGTGAAATAATAAAGTTCGAAAGTTTATTTAATGAAGGCAGTGTATAGCAATATATATTGCCTTTTATTATGGGTCGAGTCTTGTGAAAAAAAGTTCTTGTAACCCGTGTATAGGGGTTAAACGAATGACGGATAATATTCTTTCGAATGTGGAAGGTAGAGTTAAAGCTGAAATGCCAGCAGGTAACGAAAGACATAATAATCCTATGGGAGACCCTCCGGGGGACCCGGATAGAAATTCTTTTTTAAGACCATTAGTAAGTACATTGTTAATCCGACATGTTGTTTAATATATGTTGGCTTTTCATTTTTTTGTGGATTGTTCATGAAAAAAATAGATTAAGGAACGAAATAATGCCATTCCTTAATCTATAATATAGGAGCTAATGAACGAGAAAAAAGTGAATCCTCAAGGATCTACCTTATGGATTAATATACGAAGGTCCGTCCAGCGGAATCAATACTTGGAGCGGAGGTTGTCCCCCTAGAAGACCTATAGCATAGACTGAATAATAATTATTTGCTGAGAGTCTAATATTAGGAACATCAAGAAGCACCTGATTGGTACCTGCAATTTTGATCTGTAAACGGTAGGTAGCCGGTGGAATAGGGATATAGCTCGTGGTTTCCTTAAAGCGTACATTAGTGAACAGCGCTATTCCACTGGACAGCGTCAGGTCGACAGCAGGAGTCGTTGGGGACAAATGACTAAAGCGAATCATGGTCATCCCCGGGGGAATTATCATTTTTGGCTCCAGGATTGGGAGCAAGCTGATATTGGGGAGTAGCCCAACAGCGGCTATTGTGAAAATAGAGCGATCCGGCAGGTTAATTGTGGCTCTTATTACGGGGACATCCATTCGTCCGACAATAAAAACTTCTATGTTATAGACTCCCGCTGGAACGCCTTGGTATTCTGTAAAGTCCCTATAGGTCAGATTTCTGGCAATGGGCATTCCATTGGCATAAACATCAACTGCCGGCACATTGGGAATGGCATGTAGGACACGAATGAATGACCTATCGTTGTTTCTTGGCGTAAAGGGATTGCGATCCATCATTTCTGGGGTGAAAAACATGAAATTCACCTCTATCCTTTCTTTATAAGCTCCTGAAAAGGAGCCTTTAGTACAATATATGAAGGCTTGGACAAAAAGTTCTAATATAAATAATCAGATGAGGCTATCACAAAATCATCTGCATATATATCTTTAATGTTATATAATATAAGTGCGTCCATATTATGGATTAAGAGTAGATAGGATTGTTTGACAGCAAGTGGCATTACATCTATTCTTTCAGAAAGAGTGAGGAAACCGCCGTCATGAATAAAAATATAAAAAAAATAAAATCGATAGCCTTTTTATGTCTTTTTATTTTCTTTCTTTCAGTCTCCTTTAGTGGTCAAGCCTGCACTATTTTTAACAAGCAAAAAGAGAATTTGACTTTAGTAGGTAACAACGAGGATTGGATATACTCTGCTCCGTCAAGTATACAGTTTGCTGCCGCAGATGAAGGAACCTACGGCCGCCTATGCTTTTATCTCTATTCCTATGTTCAGGGAGGAATGAACGAGAAGGGGTTATTTTATGATGGTGCAACCTGCCCCTCCTTAGAAGTTCCTCATTTAGAAGGCAAGCCTGCTCTAGACATGGACTTAGGTGAAGTGGTCCTTTCAAATTGCGCTAATGTAGATGAAGTCATTAAATTTCTTAAATCCTATAACCTGCCTTCCGGCTTTATGGACCACCTTATGTTTGTTGACGCCGCGGGCAACTCTGTTGTCATAGAATGGGATGAAAATGATCTCAAGTTTATTAAGAAAGAAGGGTCGTACCAAATTGCGACTAACTTCTGGCTTGCAAATCCAGAAATGGGCGGGTATCCTTGCGGACGTTATGACAAGGCTAAAAGCATGCTTGAGGATGAAGAGGGCGACTTATCGGTAGATTATTTCGCCACCATACTAGAATCAACTACACAAAATTGGGATGATGGCGGAACAAAGTATTCCAATATCTATGATTTAAAAAATAAAGAGGTCTTTATTTACCTGAAAGGTGATTTTGAAAAATCTATAAAATATTCATTGCTTGAGGAGCTGGAAAAGCTTAAGCAAGGAGAAACCATAAATCTTTCTCTAGAAAAATTGGAGTATAGCAACAACACGGTTTCAGAAAAAAATGATAATACCCTTAGTACGGATGGATCCATTTTGGATACGGCAGAACCTGAAGATGCCATTCAGGAAGCATTAAATGATACTGATACCGCTACTTTAAAAGAAGCTGATATCCAAAAATCTTCTCAGCCTCTGAACGGTACTATGCCATACATATTCATCATTATTGTGATCGCAGCTATGATACCTATTTTATATCTTGTATTTCGAAAGATCACACTAAGAAAAAAATGATTTTTGCAGAATAGCCTATTACTGATAAACACGAATATAATCAATGACGTAGGTTTGCGGAAATTCGGTCGTATCATTGGGATTTTGAGGCCAGTTGCCGCCGACGGCCAGATTGACAAGGATGAAAAAATTCTTATCAAAAGCCCAGGTGAAAGTCGTGGGAAGCTTCTCCCTTATAACCTTGTGAAAGAGCTCGCCGTCAAAATACCAGTGTATGGACTCGGCATCCCAAACAATGGCGTAGGTGTGAAAGGTATCATGGAGGTCTTTATCTGTGGTAACGGAATTCTGAAGCCCCATTGCGCCATTGTATTGAGGACCGTGCAAGGTTCCGAAGACCATATTGGGCCTTCTGCCGATGAACTCCATAATATCGATCTCACCGCAGCTTGGCCAACCTATGGTGTCAATGTCATTTCCCAGCATCCAGAAAGCGGGCCAAATACCTTTC
>JAEYPI010000175.1 GCA_023410885.1 Bacillota bacterium | reverse complement strand
CACCACTTTACTCTGTGGGCACAATACTACCATCTATGATTGCTCCACCCCAGTCATAAGTATCAAACCATGTCCTCTTACCTATAAATCTAACTCGTTCAGTCACAGTACCTTGCGAAGAATGTTCATACTGAATATCAAACTGTAAAAAGATTGTCTGATCTTCCCATTGTGCCTCTTGTGTTCCCCGGATTGCTTCAATAGATGTAATGTTGGAATTATCCACCATTCCATTAAAATACTTTTCCACTAATTTTTCGTTGTATTTATCAAAGATAAATGTAGCATATCCTCCACCACAGGCTCCTGCGTCATAATCAACGGGCAGATTGCGTATATAAATTATACTACCCATGATAACCCCAAGAATAAGAGCAACCACAAGTGCTATACTAATGTACTTTTTCATCTTGCGCCGTTTATTAGCAATCTTCTTTTCTTCCTCCACCTTGTAGAGGTAGTAATTCTGTTCAGCAGAAGATTGTTTGCTTCTGTCATTGGAATCCAATAACATATCAACAGTTGTCCCAAATATCTCAGCAAGTTTGAAAAGATTTTCAGTATTTGGGGCAGATTGATTTACTTCCCACTTAGTAACTGCTTGACGGCTAACGCCCAACAATTCGGCAACTTTTTCTTGCGACATGCCTGCGTTCTGTCTGCACTCTTTGATTCTTTCACCTAATGCCATAATAAGCACCTCCTTTGTGCTTTTATTTTAGCGCAACAATGCTTTTTTGACTATCAACTATTCGGCAACTATCGGTTGCCATGCAAAAAACACTAATATTTAGCTGTATTTTGATATATCGCACACCGATATATCGGTGTGGTCAACGATATTTCATACAAGCTCTGCCTTACTCAATGGTCGTTTTTTACCTTTTTATATAACCTATATACCTCAAAACATGAGGCTCCGAGAGTCGCAGGAATGATAAGCCATGGACTAATCTTAAATACAATGGATAGCAAACAAGCGATTATAAGAATAATAGATACGTGCAAAGCATAATTCTTCATTATGACTTCACCCACCTGATGACATATATTAAGTCTACAACCAGAACAGTAGACCAATGAGCGATAACAAGGAACAGGAGTGTCTCAATAGAGTACGACGGATCACTCAAAACCAATATAAGTGCAATAGGAAAGAGAGCCACCATAGCTATTCCCATCACCATGATTCCTTTTTCTAAAATACCGGTCTGATATTCGTCGAATTCCCGCTTCTGAATAAACGAAATTACAACGATGGCAAGTGCCAAGACGATATAGGCATAACCGATATATTTCATATTGCCCTGCTTCAAAAAAGCAGCCCATCCATTCCAGAAAGTGCTATTCAGAGTGTCTGCATGATTTAGCATACGTTCAAATTCCATATGTCCGGAAATCAAGATGAACACCAACGCATAGAAGGCAGATACAACCGAAACGATTGCTGCATTTGTTTGTGGTTTTCTCAGAATTCTCATTTCCTTACACTCCCTTCAAAATCGAAAACTTCCTCAATGTTTGAGTTAAAATACTTTGCCAAATCATAAGCAAGCCAGATAGACGGGTCAAACTTACCCGTTTCGATTGCATTTATGGCTTGACGGGAAACTCCAACCTTTTCCCCCAACTCTTTTTGGGTTAGATTGGATTTTTCTCGAAGCTCTTTTACTTTGTTCACCAAAATAACACCTCCAAGTGTAATGTTTACCTTACATGAATACTATATTGAAAAAGAACGGTCGTGTCAAGTATACCTGACACAGCTGTTGAAAATTTTTTGTGAAACGAAATTTATGTGTGAACAAAACCAGTTTCGACCGCTGATAAATTTTCGATTTTTCCAGCCACCCAGATTTGGGTAAAGTTCCGTCCCAGGCACTCAGCGATGCTCTTATTGAAGCTATGAAAGACAAGCTGATTGATTAAACGAGGAGAAACACAAATAAATAGTCCCACAAACGACAAAAAGCCCGTACTGACATCCGATCAGTACGGGCTTTTTGTTAATATGGGGATTTTGTGAGATAATCGGAATTATTCCTTACTCAAAAACCACTCCGCAACGCAGAATAATGCATTGGGGTGGATTCTTATCAAAACCTTATCAGAAGAAGTGGGCGAAGTCGGAAAAGCCTTGTGATTACTGGGTTTTTCGGCTTTTTTAAATTATTCCCACTCAATAGTTGACGGGGGCTTACTTGTGATGTCGTAGACAATACGGTTGATGTGGCCAACCTCATTTACAATTCTGTTGGAGGCACGCTCTAACAGATCGTAGGGCAGTCTTGCCCAGTCTGCCGTCATAAAGTCGGTGGTGGTGACCGCGCGCAGGGCTAGGGTGTAGTCATAGGTCCTTTCATCGCCCATAACACCAACACTTCTCATATTGGTCAGAACGGTGAAGTATTGATTGATTTCCCGGTCAAGACCCGCTTTTGCAATCTCATCACGGAAAATAAAATCCGCTTCCCTTAAGAGGTCGAGCTTTTCCTTTGTTATATCGCCGATGACGCGAATGGCAAGTCCTGGGCCCGGGAAGGGCTGACGCCAAACCAGATGCTCAGGAAGCCCTAATTCAATACCGGCTCGGCGTACTTCATCCTTAAAGAGATCTCTCAAAGGCTCGATGATCTCCTCAAAATCAACGCAATCCGGCAGGCCCCCTACATTGTGATGGCTCTTAATGACCGCTGCATCGGCTGTGCCGCTTTCAATAACATCGGGGTAGATGGTACCTTGTACAAGGAAATCCACATGCCCTATTTTTTTCGCCTCATCTTCAAATACGCGAATGAATTCTTCGCCAATGATTTTACGTTTGGTCTCAGGGTCACTGACACCTTTTAAACGATCTAAAAAGCGGTCTACCGCATCAACTCTGATGAGATTGATATTGAACTGTTTTCTGAAGACTTCCTCAACCTGGTCCCCTTCATTTTTACGAAGAAGGCCGTGATCGACGAAGATACAGGTCAGTTGATCCCCAACAGCACGATAGATCATAGCTGCAGCAACAGAGGAATCCACACCCCCTGAAAGGGCGCAGAGCACCTTCTTGTTCCCTACCTTTTCGCGAATGGCTTTTACGGATTCTTCAACAAAAGAATTCATTTTCCAATCACCCTTAAGACCGCAGACTCTGAAAAGAAAATTATGCAAAATTTCCTTTCCTCTGGGTGTATGCAAAACCTCGGGATGAAATTGTACGGCATAAAATTTCCTGCCATCATCAGCCATAGCGGAAATGGGACAGTTTTCAGAGCCTGCAATGCCTTTAAAGCCCTGGGGCAGCTTGCTCACATGGTAGGTATGGCTCATCCAGCAGCTTGTCTCTTTCTCAATACCCGAAAAGAGAACATTATTATCGTTTAAATTAATATCAATCTTTCCGTATTCTCTATTGTGCGCCCGGGTTACTTCTCCCCCCAGCATCACACTCATGAGCTGCATACCGTAACAAATGCCCAGTACGGGAATGCCAAGACTAAAAACCTCTTCTGCACATTTGGGTGCATTTTCATCCAATACCGAGGCAGGGCCTCCGGTAAAGATGATACCCTTTGGTGCTTTTTCTTTAATTTTCTCTATGGATGAGTTATAGGGCAAAACCTCACAATAGACATTGGCTTCTCGGATGCGTCGTGCTATCAGTTGATTATATTGTCCACCAAAGTCTAGCACAAGAATTAGCTCATGATTCAAAACTTACTCCACCTTTCAAGTTTTATGTACACCACTATTTTAACCTGATAATCGAATTATAAATAAATTATAAAGGAACAACATAAAAAAACAAGCCGGAATACATATTTACATCATGCTTACAAAAAAACTGGATAGATAGACAAAAACCCGATACCAAAAGTATCGGGTTTTTGTATGGTGGGCGATAAGGAACTCGAATCCCTGACTTTCACTACGTCAAAGTGACACTCTACCAACTGAGTTAATCGCCCATATCATAGGTTATTATACCATGATCAAAGTCACACCACAAGCCCTATTTCACGAATTACTTCGACCACAGATTTGCAGTGAAATTATTATAGCATCGTCATTGGGGTATTGTAAAGAGGATTTTTAGTGGTTAGAGGTGATTACCGATGATTGCCTATGATGTTTGGACTGCATATGAAAAGGCGAAGGATTTTTACCAAATCCAACGCCTTAAAACTTGGCACTTCTGAGACAAAAACCTCTACCCTCATTTATTACGCTGTTTCGAGGTAGATATCGCCTATATCCATATCGCCTTCCCAGTCTGCGGGAATCTCTAAAGCATCATCTTCCACAATGGGAGTATAGCCATCTGCACCTACGATCACTGAATAAATTGCGCCTCTGGGTACATCATAGCAGACAAATGCACCATCAGCATCAGCCTCTCCATAAGCCAGAATCATGCTATCCTGAGGATCATTGGCGAAGGCTTCAAGGGTAATCCCCTCTTTTAGAATAACAAAGGCTGAGCCAGGAATGGCTTTCATGGTAAAAGCGTCCACGATTCGACCATAGAGGTCTATCACACCATCAGAAGCAGGGTCCGGAGTGGGTGCTCCAGGGTCGGGAAAGTCGGGCTTATCACCCTGGGCATAGGCTTTCTTAATAATAGAAATGGCTTGATTAACAGGCTTCAAATAGAACATGACATCATTATCTTCCCCTACTTGTTTGGCCGTTGGTACACCAATCATCTCGCCATTTTTGTTAATCGCCGTACCGCCGCTATTACCATGATTAACAACAGCATCGGTTTTAATCCAATCCACTTCATTGTCATTGTTTTCATCCAAAAAGCCCGAGACATGGCCGGCTGTAAAAGTAATCGTTTCCCCCCCAACGCCCGGATAACCCAGAATATTGATGTCATCTCCCAGCTCTACCTCATCTGAATCGGTTATTTTGGCAGGGAAAAGATTAAGATCAACCGCTGATACCAAATTCCAGTTGAGATCCGCTACAATTTTTATAACAGCCAGGTCCAGTTCCTCCACACCGCTTCTAAACTGTGCGA
>JAEYPI010000165.1 GCA_023410885.1 Bacillota bacterium | reverse complement strand
AAGCATTGTGATATGGTATATAGATGGTTCAGGTAAAGCAGTGTCTGTGCCAAACGGACATTATGATCCTGTTTCAGGCACGGTGACTTTCATGACTACACATTTCAGCGATTATGCTGTGGTATATCGCCCCATAAGCTTCAAGGATGTGACTGCAGATGCATGGTATAAAAAAGCGATAGGTTTCATTGCTGCAAGGCAGATTGCATCCGGGACCGGAAATGGGAACTTCAGTCCGAAGGCCAAGATTACCAGAGGAGAGTTTATCACGATGCTAATGAGAGCCTATGAAATAGCCCCTGATAACAATTCAACCGATAACTTTGGTGACGCTGGTAACACCTATTATACGGATTATCTTGCCGCTGCAAAGAGGTTGGGGATATCTCACGGAGTAGGCAATAATTTGTTTGCACCGGGTAAAGAGATTACAAGGCAAGAGATGTTCACTATGCTGTATAATGCACTGAAGGTTATTGATAGGCTTCCCCAGGGCAATTCTAAAAAGATACTCGATGACTTTACTGATGCAAAAGAGATCAATTTATGGGCCAAAGAAGCCTTTACGCTTCTTGTGAAGACCGGAACTATCGTTGGTAACAATGGAAAGCTTACGCCCAACGGTACAGCTACAAGAGCAGAAATGGCACAAGTGCTATATAATCTATTGTACAAATAGGAAACGAGTATTAGTGATACGGGATTGAACCTTTTACATTTCACATAGTAATACATTATAAGCAGATACCTTTTGTAGAATTTATATTCAGGGTATCTGCTTTTGTTTATGAATTAAAAGGCCTAATCGAGAGTGACAGCATAAAGGTTGATAATATAGATGTTATGAATTGTGCATTAGAGAAATTTTCAGAGTCCAGCCTTGATTTTATTGATACTCTGTTATTTAAAGAGCATGAACAATCGCACAAGTGAGCTCTAAAGATTAATAGTTTTTCAGAACTATAACAAAAAAAGATGGCATCCTCTAAGGAAACCATCTGAATAAATTTCATTTACTATCCTCAATTGACCTGATTCCGGGATTGTGGACAAATTGAACATCAAGAAAAATAAAAAGAAGAGAGGATGTTCAATAGGGCAAAAACCAATAATGCTACACTTAATCTCTTTTGTCTCTTTCTTAATTGATTTTTTCAAATAAAAATGTCTGACTAGCGTCTGATGCCTCTGTCCACAGGATGATATTGGTAAAGTTCTCTATTTTCGCCTCTGAAATGCCTAAGTAAAGCCCTGTGCTATCCATGATCCGGTAGGTTCCATCTTCCTGCTTTATTATTGTAAAGGTTATGGTGCTATTGTCGGTTACAGAGCCGGATTGAGTGAGCACTTTGCCCTTTGCTCCGCTACTTTTCACCCATTTGCCGGAATGAACATTCTGAATGGTATATTGATTGTCTTTCACTCTGGTAATCCTGAATCTCTGGTTATTCCCTCCGTTGTTATCATAAATAACGAGTTTTGCCCCATCCTCTTTGCTTTTGGATAGTACGTCGATGACAAAGCCCGGGTTTTTTGAAGCTTTGATATAATAAACGCCGTCTTCTTCCAGTTCATCACTTATGTAATCAAAGGCTATCGATTTTGGTGCGTCAGTGGGGAAAAATGTGAACTCTGCATTAGCCGGGGCATCCATATTCTTTTGTGCAGATAGGATGACAGGTGTTCCTTCCTTTATGGTGCCGGAAGCCGTAAGCACCAGTCCGGTATTAGTGGACGGGCGTAGACTGTACCTGTTGTTGTCAAAAAAACCAGCGTTGTTTTCAAAATACATATTCCAAAGATACGGACTTTTTACTGCCTTAGCTCGTACCCCGTTAGCTGCGGTGCCCTCTATTCCCAAATACCTTCCGTCAGCCATTCGTAGGGTAACCTGGTTATTTCCCTTTTTTTCTGCATAAAACGGTGTTTCTTCTTTAAGTTCCGCGTTTCCTTTGGCATCTATCTCTATACTAACAATATCGTTTACGTTGTCATACATAAGTTCGTACCAGCCGTCGCGGGATAATAGCATAGAGTTGGGATCTGGAACATATGTGACCGGATGGGTACCGGCTCCGGACGGAACACGGTACTCTTGGAGAGTAGTCTTTTGATCAGCGATTTGCGGGGCAGAACCGCCAATCTTAGCCGCTATTTCATTAGGCACCACAAATACTCTTACTACGTAAAAAGCAGCACCGACATTGCCGTATTTGGATGTAATTGCTTTATCACTTGTAGCTGTTTGAAAACTATACTCAGTGCCATTAGCTGCTGTAATAGAGCTGCCCTGCGAAATTCCAGCCCTTTCACGGTCATCGTATTCACTGGCATATGTTACCGTAGGCCACAGAGCGCCATGCTCAAAATATATGCTGTTATAAGGTTCAATCATATACTCATTTTGCTGCCAATAGGGATCGTCATATGGAGGTACATACTTTGTGCATTTTATCGTCGCGCCTTCGGGAACGACGACAAAGTGAATTGTAGTTGCTCCTGACGGGTCGTAGCCAAGAATGCGTGCATAGGAATAGGTATTCGAGATCTCAAGGGTAAGCAGATTATCCATGTTGATTGTCCTTGTAGCTCCCCCTTTCGCTATCGGCTTGGTGCCGCTACTTTGGGGGGCAACTCCTGTGTATGCCACGCCGGGTTGGATTACTGCCTGTCCTGCCGCGCTGTCCCAGTACACATTGAATTGTGATTTAGTGCCGGTAAGCTTCTGTGCGAACTCGCGTAATTGAATGTAGTTGGTACTGCCGTTAATTAACCGGGCGTCTGAAAAGGCTATAAGGTTTCCGTTCATTTTAAACTTTGTGTTGCTCGTCCGAACGTCTGTTGTGTTTTGAAGCTTGGTTTGAGTTACTGTACCGCTGTACGGCTTTCCTGGCTCAATCACGACATATTGGCCATCCATGCTTATTTCGAACTGCGCGGAGGTGCCGTTAAGCATCACTGCAATTGCGCGAAGCTGCAAGTAGTTGTTACCGTTTACCATGTATGCCGCTGTGACCGATAAAGGCTTTCCGTTCATCACAAAATTCGTCTTGCTTGGCTCGGCGGTTTCTGCAAATGACACCGTTGGCAGCATGGTCAGTATTATGCAAAGTGTGAGAAGGATGATCGTAAGTCTTTTTTTCATAGAAAGTTTCCTCCTAAACATTGTTGGTTGAAGAATGCTATCTCTCACCAACCTACCAGAAATCTCCCGCAAAAATCGTCCGTTGAATGAAACACAAATTTTTCGACATGAATCATATCAGGTGGCCATAGTCGTTTATGTTGTGGAACTTTTTAAAATTTCATAGTAAAATAGTGTTTGTTCTAAATTATTGAATTGTTCAAGGAGCTTGGCATAATGATTAATAAGACAATTGGCTTATGGGACGGAGTAAATAATGAGAGCACAGAATCGGGTGCTTATAATCCCACGTTGGTAACATATGTCCTTGCAGGACAGAAGCAAAGAGGAGCGGTGCTGATTTGTCCCGGAGGGGGATATAGATACACATCCGACAGGGAAGCGGAGCAAATTGCGCTCCAATTCAATGCAGCCGGCTTTCATGCTTTCGTGGTTTATTACACAACAGATCCTGTAAAGCACCCTAAACCCCTAATGGAAGTTTCACGGGCTGTGTGTATCATCAGAGAGCATGCAGAGGAGTGGATGGTCAAAGCTGACGAAATTGCTGTATGCGGTTTTTCTGCAGGCGGGCATCTGGCGGCAAGCTTGGGCGTTCATTGGGATAAACCTTATCTACTGCAAACCATGGGGATAACAAAGGACCTTAACAAACCCAATGCGTTGATATTAAGCTACCCGGTTATAAGCTCGGGCGAGTTTGCTCATAGAGATTCTTTTGTAAGTCTTTTAGGTGAAGATGCTGACAGCAGTTTA
>JAEYPI010000098.1 GCA_023410885.1 Bacillota bacterium | reverse complement strand
ACACAAGCCAATATCCCCCCATATCACGAATATTGCTGTCGCTGAGGGGAACCCAGCGACAGGCGTTTTCAAAGGGCTTATTATCCCCCTCACCCTTGGCCGGTACCCCGATGACATAATAATCGGCACCATTATCCCCCCGGTATATTCCCGCTAAAATATGCTTGAACTTAAAAAGTCCCACCAAAATTTTAGGATTGGCAAAGACGGGCACATTGACGCCGGACAAATACATGATATTACTCAGCTTGGCTAAATCCGAAACCCGATACCAGGAATAGCCCCTGCTGGAACGTTTAAAAGGCGAAGCCACTTCAAAATTATTTTGAAGCATTCCTTCTAATTTATTAATATCACATCGGTGAATGGGGAGCTCCGGCATAACCTGCTTTTGCGGCGAATATCCGGTATTTAGGGGCACAGTATTGTTCTCAGGCTCTGGTTTCGGAGACCTTGCCATAGGAGGTGGTTCATTGGTAGAAGGATTGATATTTTCCTCTTGATGGGGTATGGGACTAAAGGGCTGGTAATGCTGCGGATTTGGCTTTTCCTCTGTCTGAATAGGCATACTGACATACGTAGCGTCGAAAGACCTTTCAGGACTAAAAATTTTCGGCTTGGGATCCTCTTTTTTGGGCTCTTCGACCACGGGCCTTTTTAAAAGTGCCTGCCGGATGGTCTCATCCCATTTATAGCTCTTTTCGAAGCTGGAAAAGAGCGGAACCGACTTATTGTCACCACTCTCAGCCGTGATGGCAGCAAAGCGGACCGTTTCAGGCTTAACACCATTATTTTTAAGGGCTTCAGAATCAATTTCAAAACCGTTTTGCATGCCACTATAGCCGGCACTCAACGAGCCCGCAAGAATAGGAACCAGCTTTTCATTTTTAGCGAAAATCAAAAAAAGCTTATAGGTATAGGGACCCTGCTTCAACCCTTTTACATGAAGAGAGGCCTGTATCCTTCCCTCCCAGGAGTCCAGGCGAACAAAGGCCTCGGGTGTACTCCCCGCGCCAAAGCCCCCGTCGAGCTCCTCCATTATGGCGTATTTTCGTGCAAACCCGCTTAACGACTGCATAAAACCACCCAATATACTTAATCGTCCCTAAGCTTCTTCTCTAAAAAGTATACGCATCGTTTTGGGGTGATATAACATTTCCTAGATAAATCTTTATGACAGGCCTATCATTTTGAAATGACTACACGGTTAAGGCCCTCATTCTTTTTGTGACGCCATCCCGGCTTTTAATAGCTCCCGGCTTAAATCTGCAAAAGCTTCTATGGTCAATTCTTCAGCGCGAATACTTTCCTTGATAGCCAATTTTTCAAGAACGCTTCTTAAGCCCTCTTTACCTCCCTCAAGCCAGGCCTGGGAGCCTAAAGAATTTAAAAGGGTTTTGCGCCGTTGGCCGAAGGAGGCTCTGACGATACGGAAAAAGAAGTCCTTGTCTACATTGTGCATAAAAGGGAGCTCACGCTTCTTTAACCTTACCACAGCGGAATCCACATCGGGTTTTGGAATAAAACAATTCTTTGAAACGGTAAAGGCGAGCTTGGGATCAGCATGGTAGCGCACAGCAATCGATAGTGCACTATAGTCCTTGGTGCAGGGATTACCGGCCATTCTCAAAGCAACCTCTTTTTGAACCATGAAAACCAGGGTATCCCAGGGTATATCCCCTTCCAGGAGCATCATAATAATGGGTGTGGTGATGTAGTAAGGCAGATTTGAAATGACCTTCAAAGGCCCCGTCCAGCCCTCAATCAAACTTTTCAGGTCAACCTTCATCACATCGGCATGAACAAGCGAAATATTTGTAAATGCGCTTAAATTCTCTTGAAGGGCGGGTATGAGGTGCTTATCTATCTCAATTGCCACCACTTTTCCGGCGTGTTTTGCAAGCTCAACCGTCATGGAACCTATGCCGGGACCTATTTCAACCACAAGATCAGCGGGACCCACATCCCCTGTCTCAACAATCTTCTTAATGATATTGATATCGGTGAGGAAGTTCTGGCCCAATGTCTTAGTGAGCCGTAAATCATATTTTTTAAGCACTTCACCGGTGTTTATCATAAAACCGCTCCTCATTTTTTTACCCGTAAAATTAAGGTGCATTCCCACCGGAATACACCACAAGCCTCGACCCGTAAATGAAGGTGCATTCCCACCGGAATGCACCACAAGCCCCGACCCGTAAATGAAGGTGCATTCCCACCGGAATGCACCACAAGCCTCGACCCGTAAATACGGGGGCTTATATTGTGATAAGCCCCCTTTGCATTCGCATCATTACCTGTTTTTAATTCTAAACGCTTTGCAGCGAATCAATGTTGCCATGGTTCATCATTTTGCTTCCAACGGGCATCGCTCTGTTCATTTAATATATAGACCACGACATTTCGTCGGCCCCATTTTTGGGCTGTAGCAGTCGTATCAAAATACACATCGATAAGATTACCCTTTATGGCACTACCAATATCGGCAGCGACGGCAAAACCGTAATCGGGTGCGGACCCCGGCACTTCAACATAAACTTTGGTGCCCAGTGGAATGACCTTGGGATCGACGGCTATAACCCCTTCGCGGACTTTCAGCCCGGTATAGGTGATTCCAAAACCGTGATCTCCCGGATTCTTGCCTGTATCGGCAAAGGAAGCCGTATAGGCTGTGGCCTTCATTTTCATTACTTTCGAGTAACGAACAACCTCACCACGGGAATTTTTAAAATTGAGTACGGTACCATACTCTACGACCTTATTGACAGGTTGCTTAACGACTTGTTCATTGACAAAGGTACGGTTAACAGGTTTACCATCTTCATAAGTGATTTTATAATACTTTTCCTTAACTCCGTTCTCCCCATTAATAATGGTTTGAGTCATACCATTATTCATTGCTTTATTAGGCTGTTCAACGACATCATAGGGGATTTCTTCTTTTTCGGTAAGAATCTCTTCCTTGACCCGAATCAATCGGATATCCATATCCGCTACCACTTTATCGGTGGGAGAAACCCCATCATACCGATCCAGAGGTCCTGTGGTGATGCCGTTATCGCTAACAACCTCTTCAACCGTGTCCTTATAGGTCATGACCTTCCTAGGCTGGCCGTCGACTTCCAAGTTTACCTGTACCGCTCGCTTGATATTAATTACATTCAGAGCCTCGGTATCTAAAACTGTATCCAGAGATGTACTGATGTAATCCTCGGGTCCCACTACAATATCCACATGGGCCAGAGCCTGCTCTACATCCACTCCCATTGTCTTCACGACCATTGGCTTGCCATTATCAAAAACTTGAACATCCTTACTTAGTCTTGTGTACAACATTGAGCCTGCAGTGATTGCGAATGCCGATAGGATAAACAGCAAAGCCAATTGCTTAAGGGGAAGGGCACGTTTGATGTATGCAACGTAAAATTCGTTCATCCAAACTTCCTCTCCTTATTACGCAGTAACAAGGGCTGATCGTCTGCTCCGCAGGTCTGGTCGTTAGCTTCGCTAACTGCCCGACCATGCAGCCTGACTGCTCGCCTATGCCACCTTGTTCCCGGGGCCCGCTTGCAATCTTTGATGTGCGCAAACGGGTGGGGTCCTTATTAAATTAGGTTTTCGCAGCAAAAAATTTATAATATTTCTCTTTTGTTTCCATCAACGGCATGATAACCGCTTTTCTCTAGTGTTTGGAGGTGTTTTACCACCTCTATATGGCAACCTGCAAGGCTTTCTTATTTTATATCAGAACTCTTTTTTTTGTCAAGGCTTACCAAACTTTAGAGTCGATACTGACATTATTACCCAGCGTGCCGTATCGGGATTATATCTCAACACGACTTCAAGGGTATTATTGCCATTTCCCATATCCGTAAAGCTTTCACGGTGCTCTGCCTTGATTGAGACATCTACCTGGATCTGTGTCTTGATGACATAGGGCTCACCCTGGTCATCAAGAATAGCAAGGGGTTTTGCATCTGTCTCACTCTGTGCTTCCTGTATTTCAATGGCTTCAATAGCCGATATAAAGGCTATGTACTGATCCGAATTATAATAGCGCTTTCCCCACAGCAAATAATTCCCATCAAGGAATGAGGCCGACTCTTCATATCTGCCTTTTGATAGATCAGAAAACCACTGGTTCACGACTTCTTTAAGCGGATCGTTCATAAAGGACTTATAAACACTTAAAGCCGCGTCTTTGATGGCTTCCTCTTTGAGATTGTCATTTTCCTTTTGAAGCGCCAAACGCACCTGCTGTTCAAGATCTACAATCTTGTCCCG
>JAEYPI010000035.1 GCA_023410885.1 Bacillota bacterium | reverse complement strand
TTTTTCCACCGGAGGCTGATCGTTTAAAAGAGCTTGCCGAAGAGAATAGTATTTCGCGTTTATATGCAGGCATACATTTTCTTCCCGATATTACCGAGGGACTCAGGTTGGGCCGTCAAATCGGTCGTATGGTTGTGGACATTGTCAGAAATCAATTTGATAGTGAACAAAGTCAAATAGACATCCCTATTACTGTCGACCGGAATGCGGATCTGCCGCCCCCTCCTTATATTCAGGTCATCCCTTTTCCTGACCGTGCAAGGACATGTGCTTTACCGTTATTGCCGCTGGATTGTTGATCAATTAGCAGTATCTGAAGGAAAGGCTGGAAAGAGCATCCGACACATCACGATAACTTCGTAGGGGGCAGTCTGGGCCGGTATACTCCTTGTAGTGGGACCATAAACTACAATTAAATTGCGGTTTGCTGGATTTCCTGTAAAAGGCTGCCCGTTTTCAAGCACGATCCGGGTATTGGGGAAGAGGTTTAGTTTTAGTTGGCCATCACTGCTTACAAGCTGTGAATCAAAATAGTCCACCTTAACATCTTGATAAGGTGAAGTCCTGGCCATCACAAGTGCCCGATACTGAGGTGGATAAATCAATGGAACCGGGGCATTTGCGTCATAGAAGCCTATTACCTCATCTCCGACTCTTATCATGACGTGGTCCACAAAATAAGTAGTCGGTGTAACGACGAAGTTGACAATGTTTCCGTTTCTGTCTTCGACAGTTATCAACTTTTCACATCCTGCTGTTTGTTCATTACTTGTCCAGAAATCACTGATATTGGTCACCATTCCTGTAAAGTATCCAAAACGATGCATTTCCATAATTACTACGCTTCCTCACATTTAAACCCCATACACAATATGAAGGCTACAGGCTTTCTGTTATCTTATGATTATAGCTTAAAATCATTATAAAGGTTTAGGAATTGGCCGACAACTAAGGCTTATTATTTAAAAAAATAATAGAACAGAAGTAAAAATATTTAAATAATGGCTCTGTTTATTTGATCTATAATATAAGCATAAACAACGATATTTTATAGCGCTTTGAGGCAATGTATTTTGTCGACTTAATTATACTCCTGCCATAAACAAAACATTTAAATCTATTTAAACTTAAAATAGATTGTTATTAACCAAAGTTTTAAAGGAGGAGTGGCTATGAAAAAAATCATTTCAGTAGGATTAGCAATTGTTTTGATGGCTTCGGTTATCTTAACAGGCTGTGGATCCCAAGGCGCATCAAAGGATCCAGTAACTCCAAATCCATCTTCACCGACGGCTAGCGTAGAACCTACCCCAAAAGATACTCCTGTCAAAACAACAACTTTGAGTTTCTGGACTTTCCAAGAATTACATAATAGTTTCATGGATGATGCCGTCATCACTTGGAATAACGCTCATCCAGACAAGCCGATAGAGCTTAAAACCGATGTTTATCCTTACGATGATATGCATAACAAGTTGCTTATTGCACTACAGTCTGGTACCGGTGCTCCGGATATCGTAGATATCGAATGTAGCCGTTTCCCATCATTTTTAAAGGGCACACCTGGTTTAGTTGAGCTAAACAGAGTGGTGGAACCCCTAAAGGATAAGCTTATTATGGGAAGAATGGAGAACTACGCTAAGAATGGCAAGTACTACGGTATTGATTATCATGTAGGCGCACAGGTTATCTACTACAACAAAGAGATTCTTGATCAAGCAGGAGTAAGTGCCGATGGTATAAAAACCTGGGATGACTATATCGCTGCAGGTAAAAAGGTTGTAGAGAAAACAGGTAAACCCATGACAACCATCGAAACAACTGATCATTGGACGTATTATCCATTGATTACGATGCAGGGCTCTGATTATCTGACTAAGGATGGCTCTCCCCAGCTTGATAATGCAGCAAATATTAAAGCATTGCAATTGCTAAAAGATATGATCTATGAAGACAAGATCGCTATTTTATCTCCCGGAGGCTTCCACCATGCAGAGGAATATTGGGCTTGGATGAACCAGGGCAACGCAGCTTCGGTTTGGATGCCTATGTGGTATATGAACAGATTTACTCAGTATATGCCTGATTTGAAGGGTAAGATTATCATACGCCCAATGCCCACTTTCCCTGATGGTATGCTATCAGCCGGTATGGGTGGCACGGGAACAGCTGTCACATCACAGAGCAAGTATATCGATTTGGCTGTAGATTTTTTGGGAGAATCAAAGCTTTCGTTAGAGGGAAGTATCAAAACATGGACCATTCTCGGATTTGATCCTATCAGAAAGGATGCATGGTCAGACCCCGCTATGACTGCTGACAATGAGTTTACTCAATACTTCGGTAAGGATATCTTCAGTACTCTTCAGAGTATAGTAGATGATATTGGCCCAATTAACTTTAACGATCTATATCCGGATGCATCATCTCTTGTGCAGAAGAATGTATTGTTTAAAGTTTTGAATGAGCAGAGCCAGACGCCTGAGCAGTCATTGAAGGAAGCAAATGATGAGCTCAAAAACAAATGATTCATTCGCTAAGGGCATAAATTGAGTTTAGTATTCCAGATAAGCCTGTTTCTTCAGCATTAGAATATGCATTTGAGTAAAATCTCCTCTGGACAATAATCATTGAAAGGAGGGGATTTTACTTATAAATAAATTTAAGAGGAATTAATGAATAGGCGAAAGGTATACTTCCAGTGAGTGGCAACTCAAATGCCGGTTCCAGCTTAATAAAGGGGGTTATATAATGACCGTCAGTAAAACAAGTGATCCAGAGCTTCAGCTTAAAAAAAATAAAAGGTTAATTCTTAGACGGCAGAGGATTGCTCCATATATTTTTGTTCTACCCTTCATTCTATCCTTTTCAATTTTTTTCCTTTACCCAATAATATCCACAGTCATAATGAGCTTCCAGGAGATTCTTGGACCTCAGGATATTAAATTTATAGGGTTAAAAAACTATAAAACCATGATAAATGTGCATTTTTTTAATGCACTATCGGTTACGACCAGATATACCTTTTGGACAATATTAGTTTTAGTGCCGATACCAATGGTGCTTGCAGTTTTCTTAAACCGTCAGAGAACGATAGGTAGAAATTTTTTTCGATCAGCATTTTTTGTACCAGCGTTAACATCTGTCATTGTTGCAGGCTTGTTTTTCAGATTGGCCTTCGGTGAGCAGGACACGACTTTAGTCAATATGCTTTTAGGCGTTTTTGGAGTAGAAAAAAGAGCCTGGCTGCAGCAACGTCAAACCGCAATGCTGGTAATGGTTATATTGTGTACCTGGAGGTGGCTGGGTGTAAATATTGTCTACTTCTTATCAGGCCTTCAGAGTATACCTGCAGAACTATATGAATCAGCCTCAATAGATGGTGCCAACGAGTGGCAGAAATTACTGAAAATCACTGTGCCCGGTCTTCAACCGGTTATTATATACGTTGTTACAATAAGTGTTTACGGCGGATATGCCATGTTTGCGGAATCATACATACTATTTGGTGCCAGATCACCAGGTGATATGGGGTTAACCCTGGTAAGCCTGATTTATCAAAAGGGGTTTTTCGAAAATAATTTTGGAATAGGCTCCGCGCTAGGGATAACTTTGCTGTTTATCGTAATGGTGGTAAATATCCTTCAACTTACTGTGACCGGGTTCTTTAAGAAGGAGAGTGATTGAAATGATTTCAAAAAACTCAAAGAACGGATTTGCAACTGCAGCAATATTTTTAATATCAATTTTGTTTACAATATTCTGCTTGGCACCGTTTTTCTTCCTTTTATATTCGTCTTTTAGACCCGGCTCAGAGATGATCAGAAATGGCATTACACTCAAGCTAAATTTTGCGGATGCGAATTTTAATAATTATAAGCTGCTATGGGAGAGCAGGGATGGAATATACCTGTTTTGGTACAGAAACAGTGTAGCTATTACAATTCTTGGTACGGTTTTATCGCTTATCCTGGCATCCATGGTGGGCTATGGTTTAGCACTATATAAATTTAAGGGCAGGAATTTTCTTTTCGTATTAATACTAATCGTGATGATGATTCCAATTGAAATATTGATTTTACCTTTATATAAACTGTCAATTTCATTCAAATTAATCGATTCATATTGGGGGGCAATATTACCATTTGCTGTATCGCCATTTGCAGTATTCTTTTTCAGGCAATATGCAATAAAACTCCCGAAGGACTTGTTAGATGCAGGAAGAATAGATGGGAGCAGTGAGTTTGGTATATACTTGAAAATCATGGCGCCGTTGATGTTGCCCGCGTTTGGCGCAATGACAATTCTATTGGCTATGAATAACTGGAATAGCTTTGTATGGCCTTTAATAGTGCTTCGATCCAATGAAATGCTTACTTTACCAATAGGGCTGCAATCGTTAATTACCCCATATGGGAATAACTACGATTTATTGTTGTCTGGCGCGGTTATGTCGGTTATTCCGATATTGATTGTTTTCTGCTGCAATCAGAAAGCATTTATAGGTGGTCTTACATTAGGTGGTGTTAAAGGATAGCAACTAAAAACAATAATACAAAGATATAATTATATTTTAACTAAAGCCCCCCCAACATGCTCCCCAAGGTGGTGGACAGTATAATGAAAGCTGTCTATAGCAGTGAGGAGCATGTT
>JAEYPI010000005.1 GCA_023410885.1 Bacillota bacterium | reverse complement strand
TTATCCACCACCGGCTTAGTATTGGGCATACAGGCAATAGAGGTAAAACCACCTTTTGCTGCGCTTCTTGTACCGCTAGCAATATCCTCCTTATACTCAAAACCGGGATCCCGCAGGTGACAATGGGCATCTACAAGCCCCGGCAGTACATATAAACCCGAGGCATCAATCACCCGATCGGCTTCTTTTTGGATATTGCCGCCCATAAGGGCTAATACACCATTTTCTATAAAGAGGCTCCTATTTTTTTCGATTCTGTCCGAATGGATCACTGTGGCGTTTGTTATTAGAAGTCTCATTATTCTTCCCTCCCCGTTAACAGATAGAGCAGCGCCATTCTCACGGCTACGCCATTGGTAACCTGATCATTAATAACCGATTGATCTCCGTCAATTAAGGATGACGTCATTTCAACACCCCTATTGACTGGGCCCGGGTGCATGATGAGTGCGTTCTTTTTGGCTCCCTTTAGATTATCAGGATTCATACCAAAGAACCGAGAGTACTCAAAGGAGGATGGAAACAAGGCTTTTTTCTGTCTCTCCAGTTGTACGCGCAGGCCCATGACCACATCGCAATCCTCAACCGCTTCTTCAATGGTGGGGTAGATTCTGGCTCCAAGTGCTTCTATGCCCTGGGGCATAAGGGTTGAAGGTGCAAAGGCATGAACCTCCGCGCCCATTTTAGTAAGTCCGATCATATTGCTTCGCGCCACACGGCTGTGGTAAATATCTCCTATTATGGCCACCTTCAGGCCTTTTAAACTCCCGAAGGTTTCCCGCATGGTGAACATATCCAGAAGCGCTTGAGTGGGATGCTCGTGCATACCATCTCCTGCATTTATGACCGATGCTTTTACATTTCGGGCTAATAGGTGCGGGGCCCCAGAGCATCCATGCCGCATGATAATGATATCCGTACCCATCACATCCAATGTTCGGCCTGTGTCAATGAGGGTTTCCCCTTTAGCCACGCTGCTGGTTGCCACAGACACATTGACTGCCTGTGCACCCATGTATTTGGCTGCCAGCTCAAAGGAGACCCGGGTCCGGGTGCTGTTTTCATAAAATAACGTTATGACGGTTTTCCCTTGAAGATAATTCACACGCTTCATGCTGCTGGTTACAATTTTCTTCATATCCACCGCAGTGTCAAGGATGAGACCTATTTCTTCAGGTGCAATGTGTTCCAGCCCTAAAATGTCTTTCGTACTTAGCTTCATCTTCCTTCCGCCTTTCTTAACCCGGTTGCTATCCTTATATTAAAAAAAATAGCAAGACCTTCGTCTTACTATTGTGAAAACAATAATTCCTTTTTCAATGATTCTGATGGGAAAAGAGAAGATAACCCGTTCCTCACGATCGGCACATGGGGTATATTCGTGTCATGAAGCGCACTGTACGTCATCGGCATATCCTTTCATCAATCGGGTTGGCTGACTCTCTCCCTTAATTTCTAAAATATCGTAACATACGTTTTTGCCGTTGTCTAGAGCAAAAATGAAAAAATATGCATAAAAATAGACCTTATTCGTATGTTTATACACCTCCCTTGTTTTCATTGCATACACGAGTATCTTACGGTGTTGGTCTCGGTGTCCAGAGTAACGGGCATCGTCAGCATGCGAATGATTTCATAGCTTTCTTCATCATAGCTTTGCAGGGTGTCATTAAAGTAATCACTTGCCTCAACCTCCATCAATTCCTCGTATGCCCAGCCAACGTGTGATGCCAGCTTCCGCTTTATGTATGATTTCCGAAACTTAAGTGCGTTTTTGGGTAACTTAGAAAAATTCATTTGAAATTACAAAATTAAACTTTTACAATAATATAAGAGGCAGGAGGGGTGTCAGTTGAAAATTAATATTAATATTGATAATCAATTTACTGAAACAGAAATTACAATCAACTGCGGGCAAATGAGCGAAGCATTATAAAAAGTAATTGCAACACTTAAAGTTTTGGATTTTAAGCTGACGGGAACAAAAATAATCAGACATTCATTTTGGATGCCTCAAAAATCCTGTATATTGATACCACTGACAAAAGGACATTCCTCTACACAAAAACAGACGTTTATGAAACCTCGCTTAAACTATACGAACTGGAGGAACTTTTGACATATGATTTTTTGTGCTGGAAAATCCTGCATAACTAAAACAAGAGAAAGGTGATGAACAATGAAACCTGTTATTTACATGGAGCACGTACAAAAATCTTTTAGCGGTAAAAGGGTTTTGAACGATATCAATTGCACTGTTGGCTCAGGTGAAATATTTGGTCTTTTAGGCCCCAGCGGCGCAGGTAAAACCACCATTATAAATATTCTGATTGGACAATTGAGAGCAGACAGCGGCCATGTCTCTATTTTTGAAACGAAATCTGAAAAACTGACAGACGGAATACATGCGAATATAGGCATGGTTCTTGAAAACAGCGGGCTTTATCCACGCCTTAGCTGCTATGATAATTTGGCTCTATTTGCTGAAATATTCAGCGTTCCCAAATCAAAAATCAGAGATGTGCTAAAAAAAGTGAGGCTTGATGATGCGATAAAGAAACCTGTTTCCATGCTTTCAAAAGGCATGGCTCAGCGGCTTGTTTTGGCCCGGGCTATCCTGCATAACCCTAAACTTCTTTTTCTTGACGAACCTACGAGTGGGCTTGACCCGACTACAGTTCAAGAAATACATAAGCTGATATTTGAGCTTCGGGAAAATGGAACCACAGTATTCTTGACGACCCATAATATGGAGGAAGCAACAAAATTATGTGATAACATATCTCTGCTAAACGAAGGCAATATTGTGGAGTATGGTCAGCCGGATGCTTTATGCCGCAAGCATAACACGAAAAAAACTGTCTGCATACTGCTTAAAAATGGGAAAAGCGTTGAGCTTTCATGCGATAACAGTTCATCAAAAACTATCTCAGAATATTTTGAAAGCGACATGGTGGAATCTATCCACTCATCTGAGCCGAATCTGGAAACTGTGTTTATCAAACTAACAGGGAGGAATTTGGAGTGAATAGAAGTATTGCTGTTTTTAAGAAACAATTAAAAGATACGCTGAAAAATAAAATGATTCTACTGCAATTCGTGTTGTTTCCTGTTTTGGCCTTTTTGTTCACGGAATTTGTAGCTAAGGCCAAT
>JAEYPI010000297.1 GCA_023410885.1 Bacillota bacterium | reverse complement strand
ACTTTCGCACTTGCTACGCACGTGCTTCGTATGCCTATACGCGTTTTGGTTTAATTACCTCGTTAAGAGTAGGTGCTTATGGAAAACAATCCTAAGATTTTATTTGTTGCGGCTGAATGCGCACCCTTTATTAAGGTTGGGGGTCTTGGAGACGTTGCCAGGGAGCTCCCTTTAAAGCTTAAGGAGCTAGGGGCGGATGTTCGCGTTGTGATTCCTGCCAATAAGGATATTGATGTTCCCACCCTTTATAAAGGTGATTTTCCTGTCAATCTGGGTTGGCGATATGAAACCTGCATCGTCCGCGAGGTCATTGGCGCACCTGTGAGTACTTATCTCGTAGATAATTATCATTTTTTTGGGCGCCCGGGTGTGTATGGTCATCGGGATGATGCAGAACGGTTTGCGTTCTTATGTCTATCGGTTTTTGAAATGCTGCAGCGCTTTGATTTCAAGCCTGATATTCTTCATCTGAATGACTGGCATACAGCGCCCCTTGCCATGCTTCTCCGTGAAAACGAGCGGGAGCATCCGGA
Source organism: Bacillota bacterium (assembly GCA_023410885.1). GTDB lineage: Bacteria > Bacillota > Clostridia > DSM-8532 > DSM-8532 > DTU059. The sequence goes on along the minus strand of JAEYPI010000297.1, from coordinate 5,968 downwards.
GCTCTCGGACATTGCTATTCTTTACACCATTCATAGTCTGGAATATCAGGGAATCAGCGGTCGCAATATCTTTAGTCTTTTAGGTATAAAGGACGTGGTTTTCAAGGTGGACAAGGTGGAGTACTTCGGTTGCTTCAATGCCATGAAAGCAGGCCTTAATTATGCCGATATCATAAATGGCGTCAGCAAAACCTCCGCCCAGCAGATGCTCACCCAGGAATTCGGTTTTGGTCTTGAGGGCGTGCTGCAAAGCCGTAAGTCAATCCTTCGGGGAGTGGTCAACGGAATCGACACCACCACCTGGAATCCGGAAACAGACCCCCTGCTCTATGCAACCTATCATAGGGAGGATATGTCAGGCAAGAAGGAGAATAAAGCAAGGCTTCAAAAAGACCTGGGTCTGAAACAAAGCGATGTGCCCCTGTTTTCCGTTGTGAGCAGATTAGTACCCAATAAGGGGCTTGATCTTATGGAAGGGGCAGCAGAGGCCATATTAAAAGAAGGTGGCCAGTTCGTGCTTCTTGGAAACGGGGAAAAATTCTATGAAAATGTTTTTTTAAGGCTCATGGAGCGCTATCCGGAGTCAGTATCTATCAATTTAGAGTTTAACAATGAGAAAGCACACAGGATCTATGGAGCAAGTGACGTTTTTCTCATGCCATCCCGATATGAGCCCTGTGGCTTAAGCCAACTCATCGCGATGCGCTATGGTGCCATCCCCTTGGTTCATAAAACCGGTGGTTTAGCCGACACGGTCATAGATGAAGACAAGAATGAGGGAAAGGGTACGGGCTTTACTTTTTCAACCTATTCCCTGGATGCATTGCTTCGACCCCTGAAAAAGGTTTTAAGACTCTATCAGGACCCTGACGCCTGGCGCTTATTGGTCAATAGAGCCATGAGCAGGGACTCCTCTTGGAATAATTCTGCTAAAGAATATCTCACCCTCTATAAGGATGCCAGGGAGGAAAACAACAAGCGTAAAAACAATGGAAGGAAGGTTCTTCGTTGAGAAAGAAAGAAAAAGCAAAGGTTATCTTGCAGGAGCTTGCAAACCTATATCCCGATGCAAGATGCTCACTTGATTTTAATACACCGCTGGAGCTCTTGGTGGCAACACAATTGGCCGCCCAGTGCACCGATGCGCGGGTCAATATTGTGACAAAGGATCTCTTTAAGAAATACAGAGCCCTTGAGGATTTTGCCGGGGTCGACCTGTCAGAACTGGAGCAGGATATTAAATCCACAGGCTTCTTCAGAAATAAAGCCAAAAATATTAAGGAGTGCTGTATAAAGATTCTAAAGGACTATGGGGGTAAGGTGCCGGATACCATGGAGGAGCTTCTTACACTGCCCGGTGTGGGGAGAAAGACAGCTAATGTGGTGTTGTCCACCGTTTTTAATAAACCCGGTGTGATTGTGGATACCCATTGCACAAGAGTGGCTGGGCGGTTAGGCCTTACCAAATCTGAAAATCCGGAGATTATTGAACGGGATTTAATGAAACTTCTACCCAGACAAGAATGGGCTAATTTCTCACATTATATGGTTTTTCATGGGCGCGAAGTTTGTCAAGCCCGTAGTCCGAAGTGTGGAGCATGTAGAATTTTGCCATATTGCGAATTTGGTAAAAAAAAGCTAAAATAAACATAATACAAGCTGGGGGATCGGAATGCTTCTGAATAGAGGTTTGACACCTGGGGTAATGCCCGAGGATGTCATTTTTGCTTTAGATATTGGAACCCGTACCATTATAGGTGTTGTAGGCGTTCAACAGGATGAACGTTTTTTCGTTCATGCTGTTGAAATCATATCCCACGAGAGCCGTGCTATGCTTGACGGACAAATTCACGATATTTCTATGGTTGCTCAGGGGGTTTCCAAGGTGAAGGCAGCCTTAGAGAAAAAGCTTGGCTATTCATTGACCAAGGTGTCTATTGCAGCAGCAGGACGTGTTTTAAAAACCTGTCAGGTGAAGGCAGAGCGCGAAATTGATGAAGGCCTGGAGATCGATACCCAGCTTATCAGTGCCCTCGAAATGGAAGGTATCCAAAAAGCTCAGCTTAAAATAGAAAGCGAGCTCCCCCAAAAAGAAAAAAGAGATCAGTTTTACTGTGTGGGCTACAGTGTAGTCAGCTATTTTCTAAATGATTATGTGATTTCGAGCCTGATGGGGCATAAAGGTAATAAAGCAGGTGTTGAGGTTTTAGCGACTTTTCTTCCTCAAATGGTGGTAGACAGTCTGTATACCGTCTTGGAGCGATCAGGTCTCGAGGTTATCCACCTCACCCTTGAACCGATTGCAGCGCTTAATTTAGCCATTCCCAAGGATTTGCGCCTATTAAATCTGGCATTGGTTGATATTGGTGCCGGAACTTCCGATATTGCCATCACCAAATCAGGCACTGTTGTGGCTTATGCCATGGTACCCGTTGCGGGGGATGAGCTTACAGAGACTATTGCTCAAAACTATTTGGTGGATTTTAATACGGCAGAAAAGATCAAGGTTTCCTTAACGGATTCCCAGGAACCCATTCTCTTTACCGATATTCTGGACAACCAAATCACAGTAGAGGCAAAAGAGGTCAATGAAGTGATCTACCCTGTTGTGGAACAATTGGCCCGGACCATAGCTGAAAAAATATTGGCCTATAATGGCGGAAAACCCCCCAATGCCATCTTTCTAGTGGGTGGTGGGAGCCAGGCCTCCGGCTTATGTGAAGCGCTTTCTACAGCCATTGGTCTGCCAAAGGAAAGGGTAGCGGTAAGGAATCGAAGCATCGCAAAAAATATAGTCCTTGAGGAAGATATTCTAAGAGGTCCGGATAGTATAACTCCGCTTGGGATCATGGTAACCACCGCCATGGCTAATAGCGAAGACTTCTTCTTTGTGACTGTTAACGGCAGTAAAGTGCGCATGTTTAATTCGCGTAAAATGTTAGTGTCCGATGCTTTGATTCTGGCGGGCTTTAATCCCGACCAGCTCATCTGCAAGTCGGGTAAAAATCTTAAGTTTAGCTTAAACGGCAAGGATAAAACGGTTCGAGGCAGCTTTGGAAAACCTGCCGAAATCTCTGTAAATGGTATTGTCGCTGGCCTTAATACCCTTATTGCACCCGGTGATGACCTTGTTGTGGTTCCTGCCGAAAAAGGGCAGGATGGCATAGCGCGGGTTTCCGACTTGACTAAAGAGTATGAGCCGATTTATCTTAAATATAACGATCATGCAGAGATCTTGTATCCCAGGGCTATTATAAACGGTCATGAGGCCGTTTCCGATGATTTGATCCAACAGGGGGACCGGGTTGAAATTGTGGATTCCCTTTCTCTTGAAGAAATGGCCGGACGATATGAAATGGATCCCCTTGTATGGGAGTTTACTGTCAACGGTGACTTGGCAAAGGGAAGCACAATGCTACAGCCGGGAGTGCAGGTCATTGGCAAGCCAAAGGTTTTCCAAACCTCTCAAGCTCAATCTGTTGCTGAACAATCAAATGATTCCCAGGAAATTACTGTGGGTAAACGGGAAGAAAATACAATTGCTAACGATATTCAATCCCTGCTCCAAGAGGTAGGCCATAGATTGGCGGAGCGTGATGGGATTACGATTATGGTCAATGGAAAAGCTGTTAATCTGCCTCCTAAGACCACCCCCTACATATTTATCGATATCTTCAATTACATCGACTTTGATCTTACAGCTCCTAAAGGCATTATTAATCTACAACTGAACGACAAAGAGGCCGGCTACACTGACATTATTAAATCAGGTGATTTGGTCAAAATATTCTGGAAAGAGTAGAACAGCTGTTAAGTTGTGGAGGTAGCTTTGAACAATAGTGATCATCATCACAGTGAAAAAACGTTCAGCGACACCACCAAGTATGAAAGATTTATCACAAAGCTTGGAGTGATAGTCTTTCCTGTGCTCATGCTTGGTGATGTTATTACTCGTATTAATAGTGGGGAGAATTTTCTGTTTTACGATATCCTTTTTGTGCAGATTGCGCTTTATGCGCTATTCGTCGTCATAAATCTGGCGAAGATCAACACGATTAAGAAGGAAAAAGCGCATTTTCTTAAATATTACGGGATTATCAAGATTGCCGAAGTGATAATCATGCCATTCCTGGTAAGTACGCTTCATTTGAGTGCAGATTACTATTTTCTACCCCTTTTTCTCATAACCTTCATCAGCCTTTCCAGAGGCTTTAAAAGAACAGTGCCTTATATCATGCTAAGCTGGCTTACCCAGATCTTTGCCCAAATACTCATACCCTATTGGCTTGATGAATTAAGGCAGGGAGGTCCTTTTGATAATTTCATACTGATCTTTCAGAGTGTATCCTTTCATTACATACTGATAGCCCTTTTTTGTAGCGTTTTGGGATCGGTCTATAACGAATACCGTAGAAGTGAAGAGGAAAATAATATCCTCATTGATCGTTTGGGCGATAAGTATGTGCAGCTCGAACAGGTAAAAAAAGAGATTCAAGCCCATTATGACAAGATGCGGGAAACCAATAATCAGCTGGAGGAGACAAATAGCAAGCTGACATCCAGCTTAGCGGAGTTCTATACCCTTCAGCAGATATCCCAGGCCATTACCTCTATTTTTGATATGAATGAATTACTCAAGTTCGTCAATGATGTCATCATAGGGGTTATGGGGGTCTATCACTCAACCATTGCCCTTTGCTATGGCCCTCAGAACAAGCTTAAGGTTCAGGTGTCCAGTATCTTTGATAAAAAGGATTTGGCCATTGTATCGGACTATATCAACAGCGATGTGCTCAAGCCGTCTACTGATGAAGGACATTCCATGATCGATAATTCAGTCACTCCGGAAGAATACCCCTTTACCCAGGGCCGCAGCATTCAATCCATGATTTGTGTACCCCTCCTTGCCAAGGGAAAACCCTTGGGGATTGTCCTTATTGAGCATAACATCAAGAATGCCTTTGATAAAGATAATGTCAGACTCCTGGAGATTATCTCTCAGCAAGTGAGCATCGCTATAGAAAATGCCCGACTCTATCAGCAGATGCATGATTTAGCCACTTTCGACGGCCTGACAGGGGCCTATAATCGCCCATATTTTCAGGATAAGCTGGAAGAGGAGTATAAGAAGGCCCAAGAAAAAGGCTATGACTTGTCTTTGATTATTTTTGATATTGATCACTTTAAGAAGTTTAACGACACCTATGGCCATCTTTTTGGCGACTTGGTGCTTAAGACCATTTGCGCGCATATTATGAAAACCCTGCGGAAGGAAGATATCTTTGCACGCTATGGCGGTGAGGAGTTCGTGGTGCTTATGCCCCATGTCTCGTTAGAACAGGCTCAGGAAAAAGCTGAGGACTTAAGAAAGAGTATATCACAGCTCACCATCACCGACCGTGTTGTTGCGGCCTCTGTGACCATGAGCGTAGGGGTCTCCACCTTTCCACAAACGGCAAGTAAACCGACAGAACTCATCAAAACGGCTGATGATGCTCTTTATGAGGCCAAGAACACCGGTAGAAATCTTGTCAGTATTGCAAAGATAAGAGAAATGCAGGATAAGCTTATTTGACGGTTACTGAGCGGACCATGTTATCAAAAAGCCTTTGGAAATCTTCATCGTAATGTTTGTCTTCAAGAAAAACACTGATTCGGTACATATAGGGCTTGTCGTCAAAAAAGGCCTCCAAGGCGCGGATGGTGACGTTGTTCTTAGTGAAGGTGTAATCCCAGAGGATATAGTTTAGGTTATCCTTTTTTTCTTTTTTGCTGGTAAAACTATTATACTCAACGGTTGAATGGATTTTTGACGTTTCCAGGAATTCCTCTAAAGATACAGAGAGATTCCATATCTGAATAAGGCCGATAGCCGGGGGCTTCTTAACAGTAAAATCAACACTTTGAGAGATATCGTTGCCAAGAAAGGTGGGGCGACCCAAAGTGACCACCTCCGGGTATTTAAAGG
>JAEYPI010000189.1 GCA_023410885.1 Bacillota bacterium | reverse complement strand
CCTTTAAGAATGACAGTACATGCGATGGTAAACCATCAACATATAAAGGCAGACAAAATACAACCGTATCTGAATTTTTTAATTCATTTATGATTCGTTCATGGTTGTTCTTGTTTCGAAGCTTTTCCGTTACTTTATTGCCTTTTACAAAAAGACGCTGAAGACTGAGAAAATAAGCAGAAGCACAAAATCTCTTTTTGGGGCTACAATTTATGAATACTGTCTTCATATTACATTCTCCAATTGAAAAACATCGTTTAGAAAAATAGCTTCGGAGTTTTCAAAACCATTATTTATGGCATTTCTTTTCACTGTATATTTAAACGTTGCCTTTTCCTGTTCTGTAGTTTCACCGTACACAACCACTTTTAGCAACTTGTGCTTTCCGTAGCGTAGGGTATGGTGCATCTGCTTTCCACGATAGGTGCTGAGCGGCGTAGAGCTGCCAATGCTTCTGTCAAGTACATTTTTGATATTAGGGCTGTAGGCACCATAGAGATTCTCCGAGATAATAGTAAGCTCATCCGCTTGTCCAATTACACGACACACCAGCTTGAGATTATCCTTTATAAAACACTCTGCGGGATGCTTCGTCCAACAACCGAAGCATCCTTGACAGGGGGCAAATTTTCCATCAGCGTGGATAACATCATCGTATTTTTTCCTAAGTGTGGCATCAAACTGCGTATCCAAATCATGTATAATTACTTTCATATACACTGCCTCACAAACTCCAGTTTATCTATCTCCAAGATGGGTATCAGATCAAGTTCCATAAACCCACCATGAATTATATAGGATTTATTTTGTATTTCTATTATATAACAAATAACCTTGGGTTGCTGTTGTTATTATAAACATTAGACGCAATTCAAAAGAATAATACTATTTAAGCTGTATACTTAAGGCAAAAGAGAATGGGTGATCTGTTTCTCTGTGATGTTACAATTAGGTACACAAGGGGAATACGTGGCCTTCTCTTATAAAATTCCTATGTGTAACAAAATCACTCCCCATATATTCTTTCAACCTTTTGTCATGCGATAAACTTTAAAGCCCTTCCCTATTAAATTCAGCGCATGAAACGGTACTCTCGCACCCAATTTACGATATAGTCTTTAATCTGAACTCATTTCGCTAATGATCAAAAATAGGAGGATATCCGTAATGGATTAGCGAGAGGAATTTATACTATTGCTTTTTAATTCCCATTATAATTCCAATAATTTGTTTTAAAAGTATAGATTAGAAGCAATAAGCTGGCGCAAACACCCCATAAACATCAAACAAACATCAATGGCAATGGCCTGAAAGTGGCGTACTTTCACGCTTTCTATGCTCATCTCTTGTCCAAATAAACATCAACTTGTAGGTTTGGAGGAATATTTCGAGACAAAGCAAAACCGCCTGTTCGTTCGAACAAGCGGTTTTCATTGGTTGCGGAGGCGGGATTTGAACCACACGACCTTCGGGTTATGAGCCCGACGAGCTACCAGGCTGCTCCACTCCGCGACGTCATTTTTTTAGTGCTTAATTAGTATAGCATCGATACTGAAATTTGACAAGACTTATTTTCAAAGTTCAAAAAATTACCTTAAACAACCTTTAGCCTCACCTTGAACTTCCGGGACCTTAACTGATTTTATTTCCCATAGCTTATTTCCCAAATACCATTATACCATCGGATGGCTGTTTAATTGCCAAAGCATTAAAAACAGAAGCTATGCCGAAAAGAAGGGATCGTCCGGGAAAATGACAGTTTCTACACTCAGGTAATTTTTAAACCTTTCAAAACACTGTTGAAGGGCTTTTTTTAAAGCTTTGTTCTTGCGGACGCCGGGTTCCCACCACCAATTCTTGATGACAAGTGCATTTTGGGTTTTGTCTCTAAGAGGCTCAAAGCGCGCAACGAATTTATCGCCATAAAGAACAGGTAGAACATAATAGCCAAACTCACGCTGGCTTTCAGGCTTATAAACCTCCCAACGGTAATCAAAATCAAAAAGCTCTTTTACTAAGCGTCTTTCCCACAGAAGATTATCCAGAGGAGCCAGAAAAAAAGCACTTTCCGCAGTTTTACACAGCTTCGCGGGTTGAGGCTTGTGAGTTGATTCCTGTGGACCACATCTCTGTGGGAGGGACTCAATGAGCAAAGCTTCATAAGCCTTGGCCATATAGAGGGGCTCCTTGATTCCCTCAATCTGTATCTCCAATAGCTTGCCCACCTCCAAAAGATGTTGGATGAATGTGGTTCGCTCTGCGCTTTTTAGGTTTGATATGCCAAGCCAACCGTCGCCTGCTTTATTCCACAGAAGACCAATACCTCGAATGCGCCGGAGAACATAGGCCTCCAGGTAGCTTTCCTTGGATGAATAGGGATTATGTTCAGCCAAAAGGGCTGAGGGAAGATTTTTTTCAGTTAGGTCGTAAAATTTTCGAGTACCTTTTTTATGGTGCACCACTAGCTTGCCTGCAAAATACAAGCTTTCCATGGTAGCGCGAGAAAGGGTTGTAGGGGCCCAGGACCAATTGACAGTACGATTAAAAATAAGATCCGAGGATGATAAGGGCCCTCTCTTGTCAATCTGATCTATAACCTCAGAGGCCACAGCCATAACCTCTGAATTCTGCTTCATACGTTCAAGGTCAGACTGACGGAGTGGTTCAAAAAAAGGCCAATCCTCAACGGGATAAATGGACATACATTTATCCCAACCGTCTAGTAACAGCCGGTCCTTGTAAAGCAGCTCCTCCAACAAGGCGGGCTTAAAATCCTTGACGCGGGATTGGAGAACCAACTCTTGATTATGCCCTACCTTGTTTAAAGGATCAAACTGAATGCAGCCCACACGTCTGATATAATCTAAAATGCCCTTTTTCCCTTTAAATAAAGGGGGATTTGTGAGACCATGATAGAGAAGAAGAAAGTGCCGAGCCTGTTCTTTTGTTAGTTTGATCATAAAATCATCCTCATAACCGGTTTATTGGCCACATTAACACATATCGTGATGAGAATCAGGTTGAAAAGGAAGCTAAGCGTCTCAGTCCTACTTCCAGAATAGAGAACATATGTTCTTGTGTCAAGTCTGTAATTTTTGAGCAGGTGTTTGAGCACAATCAGGTGTGTCGAGCCCTAATGGCATGTATGCCATGTACAGCAAGAAAATTATCGCTCGATAGGTTATACATGAAGGACAAGGAAAGTAAAATAATGATGGAGGGGAGAAGGGTTTTGCTCTAATTCATGATGGAGTGTGATGGGTGTAGGTTGAATGGATTGCCTTAATCTATATACCTATGAAACACAAATGATACAATAAACCTGAATAAAAAGAAAAAGTATAGGAAGTGGAAAATTATGCCTAAGGTTGCTTTATGCGCTTTTTACTGATATAATGTACGAAGCATATGGAACAAAACGACATATATTTGTAATATAAATGCAAAAAAAGGCTAATCTCTTATAAAGAGTACGGAGGAACCAATTTTATTGGGGTTAATCCATGAAAATGGTAGGGTTACCTATTACCCGCACCCGTCAGCTAACTCCGGGAGCCTTAAATAGGAGGAACACCATGAATAAACCTAAGCCGCTTAATTTCTCGTTTCTGATTCTCACCCTACTTTTTATTCTTTCTCAAACCGCATTTGCCCTTTCCGCAACGCTAAGTGCTGAAGATAATGTTATGGAAGCGCACCTGAATGCATCAAAAATCACCGAACCTATTCTTTTAAACGCAGCCCAAGAAAAAGCTATAATGTTTACCAATCAAGAGTTTATAGTGGCCATGTCCAAAGTAGATACAGATCAACCCCGTCCAAATACAAATTCGACCGAGCAATCCATTGCACAAGCAGAACCCATAACTACTCCAGCTCCCACTCCCACACCAACGCCAAAGCCCGAAATAAAAGGCGTTGTGCGCTATGTTAATGCCAATGAGCTCAATGTGCGGGAAGAACCCAATGCCGAAAGTAATAAGGTAGCCACTATAAAAAGAGGCGATAAGGTTACCTATTATGAAACCATAGGCGAATGGGCAAGAATCATTACTTGGACGGATAAGAAAGGGTATATTCTAGCGAAACACCTTGTAAATAAAGAGAAAGAAGTCGTTAAGGTTGAAGAACCTAAGAAAACAACAACAGTCTCCAGAGGAACTACTGAGAAAACAGAAGCTTCCAAGCCTGCAACAGAAGCACAGCTGAGTCTGGCAGAAAAAATAGTTTCCTATGCGAAATCGCTGCAAGGAATTAAATATGTGTACGGTGGTTATTCCACAAAAGGTTTTGACTGCTCAGGATTTACAAAATATGTTTTTGCAAAATACAATATTAGTGTTCCACGTTCCTCAGCGGAGTACTGGAGTTTCGGCACAAAAGTTGATCGTAAGGATCTGAGAGCAGGGGACATCGTTCTTTTTGATACCGACGGTGGAACGGCTGATGTGAGCCATGTGGGAATTTACGTAGGCGGAGGAAATTTCATTCACGCCTCTACGTCAAAGGGAAAAGTTATCGTCATGAATCTGGCCACCTACAAAGGAAAATATATGGGTGCAAGACGCGTGATTAAATAAGGTAAGAAACAAAGAGAAGCAAGCCCTCAGTCATTGAGGGCTTTAATTTTTTCAGGTAAAAGGGGAGATCGGGGCAGGAATATTCTATATTGCGTGGTTAATATTTCTGAAATATAATGGTAGTGTAAAGCATAATGTTTTATTGGATGAGGGCTACGGAAGATACCCAAAGCATCTTAAAGCATCTGGGAGCCGACGAAGCAAATTTAAGCGGTGGAATGAGCTTAAATGAACCTTTCAGGCAAAAAGACCGTAGCCGGACAATACTCTGAAGAGCCTTTTGGCACCGAAGGAGCAATTTCCCTTGGTCGGGATAGAATCTCTCAGGTATAGGACAGGGTGATCAGCCACATGTGGTTGGTGACCCTTTTTGCATGCCTTTTTAGCGCTTCTTTTCTTGCTATAAAGCGCCTGAAATACCTTTAAACTTAAACAGCAAAGTAATCTTGTATCTAGGAGGAAATAGAATGGTCGGACGGACACCTTTATATGAAGCTCAAAAAGCCATGGGTGCTAAATTCACAACCTTCGGTGGGTGGGAGCTTCCGGTTTCCTATACGGATATTTTAAAAGAGCATCATACGGTGAGAAACCATGTGGGGCTTTTTGATGTTTCTCATATGGGTGAGCTTCTGGTAACGGGCAAGGAAGCCCTTGCTTTTGTGAATGGCCTTATTACCAATGATCTAGCACCGGTTCTCCCAAACAAAGCCCTTTATTCTCCCATGTGCTATGAAAACGGGACCGTGGTGGATGATATTTTGGTTTATAAGTTCTCGGACGAGGAGCTCCTTCTTATTGTTAATGCCGGTAATATCGAAAAGGACTGGCAATGGATAAGCGCACGGGCTACAGGCAATGTTAAGGCGGAGAATTTATCCAATCGCTTTGTCCAACTGGCATTACAAGGCCCACTTGCTGAAACGGTTTTAAGAAAAGTTATGGATGAACCAACCGAATTGCCCAAATTTTTTCGCTTTATAGAAACCAGTGTCCTGGGCATGAAGGTATTGATCTCCCGAACAGGGTATACGGGCGAAGATGGCTTCGAGCTGTATTTATGGCTTCCGAATCCCTGTGCGAACCCAGAACGGCTGTGGAGGGGCCTTCTTGAGGCCGGTCAGGAGGAAGGCATAGCACCTATAGGCCTAGGGGCCAGAGATACATTGCGCCTTGAAGCGGCACTACCTCTCTATGGCCATGAGCTTTCGGATGCTATTTCGCCATTGGAGGCTGGGCTGGGTCGGTTTGTGAAGCTCCAAAAGGAAGCCTTTGTAGGGCAGGAAGCGCTTATTTCTCAAAGCCAGATAGGCTTGAAGAAGAAACTCTATGGCTTTGAAATGCAGGATCGCGGCATTCCCCGGAATGGCTACGAGGTCCAAAAGGATGGCAAAAGAATAGGCTTAGTGACCAGCGGAGGCCCTTTACCGAGTCTCAACAAAAATGGCGGGCTGGCCTTGCTGGAGGATATAAGCCTGTCGCCCGAAGACGCCATTGAAATTGTTATTCGGGAAAGAAATTGTTTAGCTAAAATCATTGAAGTCCCGTTTTACGGGAAGAAATACATTAAATAAGCAATTATAACTTTTTAATAACAGGGAGGATTTTTTATGGAGACAAGACCAAATCTTTATTATTCAAAGGACCATGAATGGGTGCGTGTAGAAGGCGAACTGGCTTATATCGGGATTACCGACTTTGCACAAAACTCGCTTGGCAGTATTGTCTATATCGAGCTGCCCAAAGTGGGAAAAACCTTTTCTCAAGAACAGATTTTTGGCGTGGTGGAATCAGTAAAGGCCGCGTCTGATCTCTTCACACCCCTGTCCGGTACAGTGGTAGAGGTCAATGATACTCTTGTCGATAGCCCTGAGCTCATTAATGAAAACCCCTATGATAACCACATGATCGTATTGCGTTTTGATAATGCGGATGAATTAAATAATTTGTTGGATGAGAACCAATATGAAGCTTTCACTAAGGGAGAGTGAGTTGAATTGAAATCATCTAATATTCCCATGACAAAAGCCCAGCAAAAGGAGATGCTGGAAGCTGTTGGGGCAGGGTCAATTGAGGCGCTTTTTTCAGCGATACCCGAAGAATTGAGGCTAAAGCATGACCTGAAACTACCGGGACCTCTTTCGGAGTTTGAGCTGAAGAAGCAAATGTTAAGTCTGGTTCAGCAAAATTTTGACGCCAGTTGGAACCTCTGTTTTTTAGGTGCTGGAATTTATGATCATATCATTCCATCAGCCGTTAGACATATTCTCTCCCGCCAGGAGTTTTATACGGCCTATACCCCCTATCAGCCTGAAATCAGTCAGGGTGTATTGCAATCTATTTTTGAATATCAGACTATGATTGCCGAGCTCACCGGCATGGATGCGGCCAACGCTTCGCTCTATGATGGTGCAACAGCGCTGTATGAAGCTGTTCTCCTCGCCACCCGTCACACAGGGCGTCAGGAGGTTGTAATAGCCCGGAGTGTCAACCCGGAATATCGCAATGTTCTTTCTTCTGGCTTGCGTTACTCGGATGTCACCTTGAGAGAAGCAGGCTTCTATCATGCTGAGGATGGGGCTGTCGGCAAAAGCGGAACCCTGAATCTGTCGTCCCTTGCTGATAATCTCAGTGAAAAGACAGCAGCTGTGGTCATCCAGTCTCCTAACTTCTTTGGTATTCTGGAGGATATCAAGGTGGTGTCCGAGAAGGCCAAGGCTGTAGGCGCTCTGCTGATTGCTGTTTGTGATCCCATTTCACTTGGGGTATTTGAATCTCCAGGGGCTCTCGGTGCAGATATTGCCGTTGGAGAGGGTCAGCCCTTGGGCAATGCCATGAATTTCGGTGGCCCCTTGCTAGGTTACTTTGCGGTAAAAGCCCCTTATATCAGGCGCATGCCAGGCCGAATAGTGGGAGAAACCACTGATTCCGAGGGAAGAAGGGGCTTTGTGCTGACCCTTCAAGCAAGAGAGCAGCATATCCGCCGTGAAAAGGCCACGTCCAATGTTTGTACCAATCAAGCACTATGTGCGCTTGCTGCCTCCATTTATCTTTCCATAATGGGAAAGCATGGATTGCAGGAGGTTGCAACCCAGTGCATTAACAAATCCACTTATACCTATCAATCCTTACTGGAAACGGGCCAAGTGTCCAAGGTTTTTGATGCACCCTTCTTCCGGGAATTTGTAGTGAGACCCGGTATGGCTCCCGATAGGCTGAATGAGGAGCTATTGGCCGACAGCATCATAGGAGGCTATGACCTTTCCCTAGAGTACCCGGAGCTTGAAGGCTGTTGGCTTGTTGCGGTCACCGAGAAACGGACGCGGGATGAGATGGACTTCTTTGTTCACAAGGTCAATAAAATCTGTCAGGGAGGGATATTAAATGATGAGGGATGAGAGGCTGATTTTTGAGAAATCAGTGGAAGGCCGAATCGGATATTCCCTTCCAAAGAATGATGTTCCGGCGGTTGATCTTGATGACGCTTACGGTAATGGATTGCTCCGAAAGACAATCCCCCATATTCCTGAGGTGTCCGAGGTCGACGTTGTCCGCCATTATACCTTGCTTTCACAAAGAAACTATGGTGTAGATGCGGGCTTTTACCCGTTGGGCTCCTGTACCATGAAATACAATCCTAAAATTAATGAGGATATTGCCGCTATGGATGGCTTTGCGCAGATGCATCCCCTCCAAAGCTCAATGAGTTCTCAGGGAAGCCTTGAAATTCTCTATCGCATGGATCAGTATCTTTCAGAAATCCTGGGCATGGAACGGGTAACCTTACAGCCCGCCGCCGGCGCTCAGGGTGAAATGGCAGGTCTAATGATAATGAAGGCCTACCATATGTCGCGCAAGGATGAAAAAAGGGTTAAAATCATTGTCCCGGATTCCTCTCACGGCACGAATCCAGCATCTGCTGCCCTAGCCGGCTTCGAGGTTGTTCAGATTCCGTCCGATGAAAGAGGATGCGTGGATATAAAGGCTCTGGAAGCAGCTCTGGATGATACTGTTGCCGGTCTCATGCTCACTAACCCCAATACGTTGGGCTTGTTTGAAGAAAATATACTGCAAATTTCAAAGCTGGTTCATGATTGCGGTGGTTTACTTTATTACGATGGTGCCAACATGAATGCCATCATGGGCATAGCACGTCCCGGAGATATGGGTTTTGATATTGCCCATGTCAATCTGCATAAGACCTTTTCCACACCTCATGGTGGTGGAGGGCCGGGTTCCGGACCTATTGGCGTGGTCAAAGAGCTGGTTCCTTTCCTTCCTGTTCCGGTGATCGAGCATAAAGATGACTATTATGTGCTGGATTATGACCGCCCTCTTTCAATAGGAAAGATTAAGTCCTTCTACGGCCATTTTGCGGTTGTCTTACGGGCATTTTCGTACATCACGACCATGGGACCTAAAGGGCTCAAAGAAGCATCTCAAGCGGCGGTGTTAAATGCTAACTATATCCGGAAAAAGCTTGAGGATTACTATGAGATTCCTTTTAACAGAACCTGCATGCACGAGTTTGTCCTGTCGGCCGTAAAACAGGCACAAAAGGGTATCAGTGCCCTTGACTTGGCCAAGAATTTGCTGGATCAGGGGTATCATCCACCTACGATTTACTTCCCTCTCATTGTCAAGGAAGCCATGATGATTGAACCTACAGAGACTGAGAGCCCGGAGACCTTGGATGCTTTTATTACAACCATGAGGGATTTGGCCGTATTGGTTGAAAAAGACCCTGAGTGCTTAAAACATGCTCCGAAGACCACCTATGTAACCCGCTTGGATGAGGTGAAAGCGGCAAGGACACCCATTTTAAAGTGGGAAAAGCGTTAATTTAAATTTATATTAAAAATTTGTGAAAAAAGATGAACCAAAACCGGGGGGCTGCGTCTATACAAAAGAGGCAGCTTTTCCCATATCCTTTTCGAAGTGACTTATGTATGGCATGTGAGCTTGGTGGTATAAAAAGATAGAGCCTAATATTAAGTCCATAAAACTTATACTTATTGCAGGAGGAAAAATGGCACAACACGTAAAAATTATTACTACAGACATTAAGAACCCCTGGATTAACCTGGCTTTGGAAGAGCATTTTTTAGCAAATCAACCTTTAGGTGAGGCGACATTATTCCTTTGGCAGAATAAAGACACCGTTGTTATCGGAAGAAACCAAAATCCCTGGACCGAATGCAATCTGCCCTTGATGGAAGAGGATAATATCCGTCTTGCACGGCGGATAACAGGAGGAGGAGCTGTTTTTCATGATAAAGGAAACCTTAATTTTTCCTTTATCGTCAATAGGGACATTTATGATGTTGGCCGCCAATGCGGAGTCATTATTAATGCTTTAAAGGGCTTGGGTATTCATGCCCTTATGAGTGGACGCAATGATATGACGGTGGATGAAAAGAAATTTTCCGGTAATGCTTTTTGTTTCAAGGGCCGGAACGCCCTCCACCACGGAACCATACTCATTGGTGCCGACAAAGAAAAAATGTCAAAATATCTCACGGTATCGGCAGATAAAATCAAGTCAAAGGGCGTATCCTCGGTAAAGAGTCGGGTTGTCAATCTATGCGAGCTTAACCCGGAATTAACAGTTGATATCGTCAAGGAAGCTGTTAAAAAGGCCTTCATAGAAGAATACGGATCAGAGGTCGAGTATCACCATTATAGTGATAGGGCTAAAGATATGTGGCCTACAGACCAATCCTTCAGGGGTATTATCTCCCGGAATGGTTCTTGGGAATGGTGTTATGGTGAAACCCCCGAATTTGATATCTCCTTAAAGAACAGGTTTTCATGGGGCGGTATTGAGTTCTACTTCAAGCTCGATGAGGCTGTTATCCAAAAGGCTGAGGTTTATTCAGATGCCCTTTGCGAGGAGCTTATTGGGGAGTTGCCGGCACTTTTTATCGGCTTATCCTTAAATGGGAAAGAAATGTCACAAAAACTTAACAATAGTAAAAATACCCTCATTAATCTCCCGAAAGATAGTGATATCAGGGATCTTGTACTGGGTGATTTGTCTTCATGGTTCTCAGGAGAGCTTTAATAGAGAGTGGAAGGTTTTCATATAAATTGATAGAATAGGAACTGCAAATGTAAACTTGTTCCATATTGTGAAGGAGTATCCTTATGGCCGCTATCATAACACTTGATAATGTTTATCGCGCCTATCGCATGGGCCAGGAAAGGATTATGGCTGTCAATGGTGTCAGTATGACCATAGATGAGGGTGAGACCTGTTGTCTACAAGGGCCGTCCGGTTCTGGAAAGTCAACCCTGCTCCATCTTATGGCGGGCCTTGATAAGCCGTCGAAGGGGTCCATTGTTATAGGCAAGACCAGGATTGAAACGTTGAATGAAAATCAATTGGCGATTTTCAGGCAGCGTCACATTGGTTTTATCTTTCAAAGCTATTATCTTATTCCTACATTGACAGCTCTTGAAAATGTGGCTATGCCCCTGACCTTTTGCGGTATACCAAGATCCAAACGTATAAAGAAGGCGAAAGAGCTTTTAGAAGCGGTAGGGCTTAAGGATCGTATGAAGCACAAACCTTCCGAAATGAGCGGAGGTCAGCAGCAGCGTGTAAGTATTGCCCGTGCCTTTTCAAATAACCCCAAGGTAGTCTTTGCCGATGAGCCCACAGGTAATCTGGATACGGCCACAACCTATGAAATGATGAATTTAATGACCTCTATGGCTAAAACGTGGAATCAGACACTGGTTATTGTCACCCATGATACTGAGATATCCGGTTATGCTTCGCGTATCATCAAGATTCGCGATGGGAAGATAGAAAAGATTGAGAATGGAAGGGATTTGCATGATGAAAAGATGGATGCTTAAAAGGACAGGGACTTGGTTCGTTTTGGTTGTATTTCTGTTTACCAC
>JAEYPI010000168.1 GCA_023410885.1 Bacillota bacterium | reverse complement strand
TAATATCTGATATAGAATAGGCCTGCCGATGTTTCTAAGGTGACGCTTGCGGGTATATTTATATTATAATTAGCAATCATCCTATAACATTCAAATTAAGCCCAGTAAATTGGAGGTGTCCATTATGAACAAAAAGGATCAATATAGATATGACCTGGAAGAGTCAGCTTCAATGCTCAGTGAAAATGACTTGGTGGAAAATAATGAAGAAATATTCTCCATCCCTGATGAGTCAAGCTGTTCCCCTGAGTTTTCTCAAGGCTGCATTTTTATAGAGCAGTGACAATACCAGATTAATTCATTTTGGCGAAAACCCTCTCTAGTGTTCATTCGACATACTAGAGGGGGTTTTTAAAGCCTTTGGCGATGTTGGAAACAGTGGGTATGGGCAGTTATCATGGAAGCTGAGCTTTGACTCCTTTTCCCACAACAAGGGTATTGTGAAAAAATATAACTGGATTGATCTGCCCATGCGCTATCATCCCTGAACAAAATAGATATGTCGTGTGACTACAATTGCTGCCCCCAAATCGCGACATTTTGATTATCCAGTACGAATCTGTCGTTATTCCATTTCAGGGTATTGAGAATGTAGCCTAAAGCATCAGCATTATATCTTCCTGCTATTTTTTGATAGGCCAGCAGCTCAAAGACCCCATCATAATTAAAATCAACGGGATACAAACCGCTTAAAGGATTAACAAATCCGATAATTGGTTGCTTGAGCTTACCGTTCTCATCATAGATTTCATTCAAGTATTCAGAGCCCTTATAGGATATATCAATCAGGTATTTTACATGGTTGAGCTGACTTATAACCTCAACCAAGTAATTGTCTTTATAAGTGACAACATAATTAAATTGGGCGTTATATAATTCGAAGTCAAACAACAATCTGACCCTGTTGTTGAGATACGAATAGATGTAGTGATACATGATTCCGCCACTACCACCTGTCGCTATGCTGATTAAGATATCGGCAACTCCGTCTCCGGTAAAATCGCCCAAAAACAAGGTGGGATCATACCCTGCATTTTCTTTAAGCGGTGTGCTGGTGAACCTGCCAGTCATACCATCTTGAACAACCAGAGTGATATTCTGTGTAAAAGGACTGTCCGGAGTCTTTATACCTGTTAAATAAACATTGTCAGGGATTCTATCACCGGTTACATCTGCTCTGCCAAAGGAGACAATATTAGGAATCCTGTTTGTATTAAAATGATTAAACATGGCGGCTCTCTTTTCCTTATAAAGAATCTACAATATCATATGAGCGTAGTATCATAAAGTGCCATGCTGTAAAACATCATGATGAGAGCCCCGCTAGAGGTTTTGATAGCAGAAGAAAAGGGCCCCAAGGCAGAAACTGGATTGGAACCCCTTGTATCACTTTGTTTTCAAGGATTTTTTACCACCCAAAGCTTTATATCTTAACATTGGCAATGTTGGAGTAAGCCGACGGTCCTGCTTCATTCAAGGCCATTACCCGATAAGTATAGTGATTGCCTGTGACGACCGTCTGATCAATAAAGACGGCACTGCCTTTGGAGAACTTCGGTCCTATCGTAGCAAGCGTGAGGAAGGCTCCGCCATTGTCAGAACGTTCAATCACAAAGCCGGTCTCATTTTTGGCATTATCATGCCAGGTCAGACGCGTTCGCAGCCCGATTTGCTGGCTTACAACCAGGTTGGTTGGCGCCGTAGGAGGCAGAAGCTGAGTTTTGCCCACTTTTACAACATTTGAAAACTCAGAGTCCGCTGTTATTGTCGGAAAGCCGGAGGTGACAGTATCACCCACTGTATTGGAGGCAATGATCCGATAGTAGTAGGCATTTTTGGAAAAGCCTATGGAATCAATGTAAGATGTTGAGCCTGCCGGAAGCCTTGCTGCAATCGTCCAAGGGCCTGTGGCATTGACTGCCCTTTGTACCGTTATGCTGGTTTCGTTTCTTGAATTATTCTTCCAGTTTAAAAACACACGTTTATAAAGCCATCCCGTACGTTGAGCCACGAGATTGGAGGGTGCTTTAGGAGGTACCGCGAGCACCATTCCATGCATCATATCCATTTCTTCGTGAGCCAAAATATGGCAGTGGTACACATATTCCCAACCATAGTTTACATAATGATTCGTCACTTGATCTATGGGATTGCCCAGAGGATCAAACCATCCTGCGGGTGGCGGCGGTGTCAGGACAGCACCCTCGGGCAGGGTAGGATCAATCAGACGAACACTGTTGGGTACGTCGAAGGGGACTTGAGCGGGTGTAGGAAGACTTGGTCTTAGGGCAATGAGGGTATGCTCCAGGGGGTTCACCCTGAAGGTTTCCTTCCAGCCCAGCTCGTTGGCATCGGGTGGTATCATGGCTCCGTCCCATGCCACGCGGTTGATGAGCTGTACTGAAAACAGGTGGGTGTGGAGGGTGTGCGTATCCACCCCGTTGTGGGTGATCTTCCAGATCTGAGTCCCATCATTTAAGGAGCCTATGGGGGTTGTTTTGAGATTGGCCGTCCCTTTTATTATTTCAACAGGTGGGCTGGCATAGCCATAGACGACAAATTGATTGAAGCTTGTGCCGGTAAAAGGGAATTCCAGCCCAAGCATGCCACTCATTCGTCCATACCTGGTGTCGAAGCCTTCTCCCATTTCATCCTGCAAAGCTTTTGGTTCAATCTTGAGGGTGACAGGGGGCTGGAGAGCACCACTGGCATCTATGGGCCGAAAAGTCTTTGAAAACTCTTGAAGCTGAACATAGGCACTAGCTGCATCGGAAGGTAAATGATTAACGTTGTAGGCCGAGCCATAAGCAGCCTGAGGGATAAGGATGGGCTCATGGGAAGCATCAAAGACTCCTCTCTTAATATCTGTTTTAGCAAACACTGTTTTTAGCATCGGAATGTCGTATGCAGGAGCAGGAGTAGTATTGGCCACCCTGATCTGCATGATGGTGCGTGTATTGGGACCCCGGCCGGGTTTAGTGGACGGTGCACCGCCCTTCGAGGTTAAATCCGGGTTACCTGTGTAATAGTCATAGCGCGGGTCAGCAGCCGGGAAAGCAGCGGGAGCATCATTATAGAGAATGAGCGTCCTTCCGGCATATTTTGAGAAGTCAACAACCACATCGGCTCGTTCTGCAGTTCCCAACAGAAGGGAGTGCTTGTCAACATTTCCGGCGTTGAAGGTCGTTGCATTCAAGTTCCATGTAATGGGCTGATTGGGTATTATAGCCGGTTCGGGCAAGAAGCCCCCATCGGAACCAATTTGAATCCAGTCCGGTCCCTTCAAAGCAGGATCGGGTATACCACTTGGCCAATCTGCGGGGATGCCCGGGGTTCCGCAGGCAGGCACCATCTTGACCTCGGTAGGATATCCGGTGTCTGGAGAGATATAACCATCAGCATCGGCGACAACCATCTGCAAATTAAAGAATCGGTCATCTGAAGCGTTCAAGATGCGGAAACGGTAAGCCTTGGGCTCTACGACCAGGTAGGGATAGGCTGTTCCATTAACAATTGGCGTATCCATAAAGGCTTCACCCGGCATTGAGGGAAAAGGCATAGCCGGAATCATAGGCGGTTGGTGGGGTGCATTTACCGGATCATAGTACGGATTCGGTATGGGGCCGTTTTGTATATCGGTGGTGGGCGGCCAGAACCACGGCCCATACAGCCATCGACCATAGGGATTTACACCGTCGGGAGCCCAAGGATTCTGGGCGGGGCTATAGACATGGGGATACCAAAGGTCACCGGTATGGGGTGTGCCGGGCGTTGTTCCCCATGCCCAAGTCGGATCGGTCCTGAGAATGGTATTGGTATCAACGAAAGTCTTGTCTTGGATCACCAGTGGAATGCCAGGTCCCGGAAGAATCTTTTTCCGGCTTGGATTAACTCCCGTTTCATTGCTGCCATTAATAAGGTCCTGATCTACCAAATCCGTCAGCAAGTAAGGAGCAGCTTCGCCGGCATAAACATTCAAGCGGGTGATACCACAGGAATGATCGTGATAGAACATTAATCTTGAGCTTTGGGCATTGGTATAGTATAAGGTCTGTATGCCATCGGTGGGATCGTCCACATTTTCCATATCGGGAACATTGACAACGCTTTCCCCTTGAGGATAAGGCGTTTCCTCTCCAGCCGGTGTTATCCATTGATGGGGAGTCCCGTCACTTATCCAAATGGTATTGTTGCCATGGAGGTGGATACAGGCGCGGTTTTGTGTGTAGTTCATAGGTACGGCATCCGTGCCAAGTGGTCCCATTCCAGCGCCCATAACGGTTGTATCCACAGGGATAAAGAGATTGCCCTCAGCCCTGATCGGTAGTAAATTATAGAATTTAATGCGCACCGGTACCTCACGGTTGGCCATAATCACAGGCCCCATGTAATGGGGTGCATCCACACCGTAGGCCTGAGTGTCGTCCCCTTTTAAAATGGGAATGCCATTATGGGTCAGGGCAACATGAGCACCCGGAACTACCGGTGTTGAGAGCTGCACATAGCCCCGGAGCTTGGTGGCCGGCAGATCCGAGTGCATCTGCTCTTTAAATTCAACAACAGCAATTTCGTAATAGTCAGTCCCCGGATAGGTCGTCGTATCGGGGACCGCAACAGGGATGTACTGGCCCAAAGTATTTGCGCCGTCAGGTTCCAGCCCCGGCAGAGCATCAACGAATTTTCTAAGGGGCGGACTATAAGCCCAGTTTGCCATGCCGAAATAGTCCGGTATTGGATGGCCGGTATTAGGATCGACTGCTAGAGCCGCTCGAGCTAGCGATTTCTTAGCCTGCATTTTCTCCCTCCTCATAGAATATTTATGCAGAGATGTTGATCTGGTTGGAAGCTCAAGTTATGAATTCTCAGATAAAGCGCTTTTGGGATGTCTTTGCACCTCGATCATTCATAATACATATTATTCATAACGTAAATGATTAGTGTTTTAATAAAGGCGTGAAGAGGGCTGAACAATAACAGCCATTCCAGATCTATGCCTGTTAAAACGGATAAAAAGCATCAGGGCCCTGTTCAATGTAAGATGGATCGCTGGAGATAAATCACACATTTTAGACAAGCGAATACAATATAATAGAAAATTCAATGACATGAATAGTTTCCGAAACATAGCTGACTGTGCAGACAAAGGTCAATTATTGGAAAGTGAAACATAAAAGGTGACTTTGATGGAGTTAAAAGCTTACTTCAAAATTTTACTCAGGAGACTATGGTTGATTATTTTAATACCCCTTGTAGCTGCCGGCGCTACGCTTGCAATTAATTTATATGTTATTCAGCCAGCCTATGAATCAAGCATTACCTTATATGTCATGAACAAAGATTTGGATTCCAGATTAGCCTACGATGATTTTCTTGCAAGCCAGCAGCTCATCAATGACTGCCGTGAGCTTATAAAAAGCAAATCGCTAACCAGGGCTGTCATTGAACAGTTGAATATCGTGGACTTAAATGAGGGTGAGCTGGCCGAGAGAATCACTGTAAACCTGAAAAATGATACCAGACTGATGGAGATAAAAGTAAGGGATACGGATAACGAAAGAGCCATGGAGATTGTAAACAAGATCAGTGTTCTCTTTCAACAGAAAATTAATGATTTAATGAAGCTTGAGATATTGGATGTGGTAGATGAAGCGGAAATACCTCTTGAACCTATTTCACCCAAGCCTGTGGTTAATACCATTATTGCATTTTTGGTTGCTCTGTTTTTAACCATATGCGCGGTATTTATGATGGAGTATCTGGACGATACGTTAAAAAACTCAGAGGAAGTCGAAAAACTTTTAGGACTAAAGGTCATAGGCATCATACCTTCTTTGGATTTGAAATAGGGGGATAAGAAAATGACAGCATCAGCCGCCAATGTGTTTGAAAAACTCAACAATCCCGCAGAGGAGGCCTATAAGGTATTAAGAACGAATATCAGCTTTTACGGTCTTAGTAAAGCCATTAAAACAATTGCCATTACCAGCTATAGCCCCAACGAAGGAAAGTCGACCACATCCATAAACCTGTCTATATCCATGGCTAAATCGGGTATGCGCGTACTCTATGTGGATGCTGATCTTAGAAAGCCAATGCTGATGAAAAATCTTGGGAGTAACGACTTTGAAGGATTATCCAATTATCTGTCCGGACATGCGGAGTTGAAGGAAATAATTCATAGTACGGATATTAAAGGTTTTTACTATGTTCCCTGCGGTGTGAAGCCCTTTGACCCGGCCGAGCTGTTAAGCTCAGAAAGATTTGATACCTTTTTGAGTGCCGTTCAGCAGGATTTTGACATGATTGTCATTGATACCCCACCTTTGGGCAGTGTCATTGATTGCTCAATTATTGCGGCAAAGACCGATGGTGTATTAATCGTCATCAGACCCAACACGGTTAAATCCAAACATGCGCTATTGGTAAAAGATCAATTGGAAAAATCAAAGGCCAGGGTACTTGGCGTTGTGCTGAATGAAGTCAATCAAAGAGACTATAAAGATTATTACAATAGCTACGATTACTACGGGAGTAAAAGAAAGTATGCCAAAGGGTGGTTCAGAAATCTGATAGATAGTAAGAGGTTATAGACATGATAGATATTCACAGTCATATTGTTTTCGGTGTAGATGATGGTCCGTCAACAATCAAGGAGTCCATAAGAATGGTACTGGAAGCAGAGAAGCTTGGTGTAAAGGAGATTATTGCTACTCCGCACTATAACGACTTGCTGTTTCATACCGATAAAACAGATACAAACTATTCAGTCCTTTCATCCAGGGTAGCTGACTGTGATGTTAAATTGCATATTGGTTATGAAGTTTTCTTAAACCCCTCTTTGCTTGATAAGGTCAGAGCACTGAAAGCTAAAACCTTGAACAATTCGAGCTATATCTTGTTTGAGCTACCCTTTGATCATATTCCTGTATATAGCAGTAAATTGTTATACGAGTTACATGTGGAGAAAATGATTCCAATACTTGCTCATCCTGAGCGAAACAGAGCCTTTACCAAAAATTTTGATTCCTTCATTAATTTTATTGAAAGCGGATGCCTGGTACAAGTTGATGCAGGCAGTATCGTCGGTGCTTATGGCGCTGAGGCCAGGCACTTTGCGGAAAAGGTTATAAAGCTTAACCTGGCACAATTCGTCGCTTCGGATGCACATTGTGCAGCAGATTACAGCAATTGGTATCTTCCAGCCTATAAGCAAGTCAATCGATGGGTGGGTGAAACCTATACCCATCAGCTGTTTAATGAAAATGCTAAAAAAATCATCAGTAATAGTCCTTAGGCGTACCAATCAAATAGAACAAAACAAACCTTCTGGTGGTAGGTGATGGTAACAAAATGAAAGAAATGCAGTCTTCCATAAGCGAGATTATAGATCAGAGGTCCTTAATACATAACGTATCAAAAACATATCTGTTCGTTAAAAGGTTTTTGGATATTGCGGTAGCATTAACCGCAATTTTAGTACATGCTCCTATCCTTTTAATAACCGCACTATGGATAAAAATCCGCTCACGGGGAGCTCTTTTTCATGTTGAAGATAAATACGGTTTAAGAGGCATCAGTTTTCATTCCTACGAGTTTTCAAAAATAAAAAGCAGATACATCGGCCAGCTGCCGCAGCTCTTTAATGTACTTAAGGGGCATATGAGTTTGGTCGGGCCCATGCCTGCATCAACTCAAGAGCTGTCGAAGGATGCCTGGTATAATCTCAGAATGTCCGCCAAGCCCGGTATAACGGGACTTTGGCAAGTAAGCGGAAAAGATGGCGGCGTCAATGAAATGGTGAGGGTGGATCTGAAATATATTCGGGAGCGAAGTCTCTGGAATGACTTTAAAATTGCGCTAAAAGCCATGAGATTGATGTTTAAAAAAGGCCCTAAGTTCATGTAAGCAATCAAAAGGTTGATTAATATGCAGCATTTAATGGATGGCAACAAATGGTATGCGCTTTTCGTACTAACCGGAGAAGAGGACAAGGTAAAGGAGAGATTGGCGTACAGGTGCAGAAATACAAAATTAAAATTTATTGTACCAAAGAGAAAGCTAATGGAAAGAAAAGAAGGAAAGAGGAATGAGAGAGTGAGGACCCTTTTCCCGGGCTATGTTTTAGTAAACGGTCACATGGGAGTGGAAGAATATTATTTGTTAGTGGGAGTACCAGGTCTCTTAAGAGTATTAAAGGATAACTATGACCCTCTGGAAATCCCGGAGCAGGATATTAGGGTCATCAAGAAGCTCATGGGTGATGGTGAAATAATTGAACACTCACGTGTTTTGCTGGAATCAGGTAAAGTGACGGTAGTGGATGGACCGCTGCTTGGTTTAGAAGGGTTAATCCATTCAATTGATAAAAGAAAAGGCAGGGCCAAGGTAGAGCTGACATTTGCCGGTGAACCAAGGCTTGTGGACTTAAGTATCTTTATCATTCAACCGGCTTAAAGGAATCTGAAACTCGAAATCCGGTGTTTCGACCCGGGCTTTAAGTAAGGAGGACATAGGGGTAGCCCTTTATGGAGGCATGTTTTTGCGTCCTAAAAAAAACATGCCCTTGAAAGTAAAAAATTAATAGCAATCGGAAAGAGTAGTGGGATGACTATGCTTAAAAGAAACGAGAACAGAAAAATAGCTGTGGTAGGCGGCGGAAGCTGGGGAGAAAATCATATCAGAACCTTATATGGCTTGGGGAATCTGGGGGGGATTGTGGAAACCGACCCAACCCGACTAAAGAGCCTCCTGGACAAATACCCGTCTGTAAAGGGTCACAGCAGTATAGAAGAGGCCTTGGCCCATGGGTATGACGGGTATATTGTCGCGACACCGGCAGAAACCCATTTTAAAATCGGAAGTCTGCTACTTGGAGAAAAGCAGAAGGTATTGATAGAAAAGCCTTTGGCTCTTTCCGCCAGAGATTCATTCCATCTTGTCAGCCTGTCAGAGAAGCACCAGGCCAAGCTCATGGTAGGCCATCTTATGCTCTTCCATCCTGCCATTATCAAGCTCAAAGCGCTCATTGAAGAGGGCAGAATCGGCGACTTGAGATATCTATACTCCAATCGTCTTAATCTGGGAAAAGTCCGGACCGAGGAGAATGTGCTATGGTCTTTGGCTCCCCACGATATTTCAATACTCAATTATTTAACAGGAAAGCTGCCTGATACAATCCATGCTTCCGGAGGATGCTATCTTCAAAAGGGTATCGATGACAGGGTCATTGCAAGCTACACCTATCCGGATAATATTGTTGCTCACCTCTTTGTGTCATGGCTGCACCCCTTCAAGGAGCACAGGATCATAGCCGTTGGCAGTAAAGCCATGCTGGTCTTTGAGGACTCAGCTCCAGAAAAGCATATTCTCTTTTATGATTCAGGATTTAAGATGCTGGAAGGCAAACCGGTCAAATGGGAAAAGCCTGTAGAGATCATTTCCTATGAACCATCAAGTCCATTGGAGAATGAGCTAAATTATTTCATTGAACATCTCGATTCGGAAATGACCATAGCCGATGGAAAAAGCGGGCATGAAGTGGTGAGAATCCTCGAAAAGACAGATGAATACTTGCATTCATGCCGAGGCGAATAAGAATTTGGAGGCGAAGGACTTGCAGGATACAACCTTTTTTGTTCACGAGAGCGCTTATGTTGATGAAGACGTATGGATCGGAAAAGGTACGGTCATATGGCACTTTTCACATGTCCAAGGAGGAGCGAGGATTGGACAAAACTGTACTCTGGGACAGAATGTGAATATTGGTAATAATGTTGTGATTGGCAGCTATGTGAAAATTCAAAACAATGTATCGGTTTACGAAGGTGTAGAAATGGAAGATTACGTTTTTTGCGGACCTTCCATGGTGTTTACAAATGTTAAAAGTCCCCGATGTAAATACCCTCAAAAGGGAAGCTCACACTATATCAAAACATTGGTAAAGGAAGGTGCGTCTATAGGGGCCAATGCCACCATCGTCTGCGGCCATACCATCGGAAGGCATGCCTTAATTGCCGCAGGTGCTGTTGTGACTTCCGATGTGCCGGACTATGCTTTAATGGCAGGTGTTCCTGCAAAGCGAATAGGCTGGATCTGCGAATGTGGAGAACGGCTTCTACATGACTTAACCTGTGAAAAATGTAAAAGGACCTATAGGGAGAATAACGGTGAATTGAGTGAGGTGAGTGTAAATTGATTGAGTTTATTGATCTTATGGAGCAGTATCGTCATTTGCATCATGATATTGACAGCAATATTCAAAAGGTATTAACCCATGGCCAGTATATTCTGGGCCCGGAAGTCAAGGCCCTTGAAAAAGATCTGGCAGCCTATACGAGAGCAAGGCATGCCATCTCATGTTCAAATGGTACTGATGCTCTGCTGATGCCATTGATGGCCTGGGAGGTGGGTCACGGTGATGCTGTTTTTACCACACCCTTCACATTCATCGCCACTGCAGAGGTCATTAGTTTACTAGGTGCAACGCCTGTGTTCGTGGACATAGACCCGGATACATACAATATCGATGTAAAACTGCTTGAGCAGACAGTCGAAAGAATAGTCAGCGAAGGTAAGCTCAAGCCCAAGGTCATCCTTCCGGTCGATTTGTTTGGATTACCTGCCGATTATGACGAGATATTGCGGATAGCTCGAAAATACGACCTCAAGGTACTGGAGGATGCCGCCCAGTCCTTTGGAAGCAGCTATAAGGGGAAAAAGGCAGGGATACTGGGAGATGCAGCGGCAACCTCGTTTTTCCCTGCTAAACCATTGGGATGCTATGGTGACGGGGGAGCCATCTTTACCGACGATGATGTATTAGCTGAAAAGCTTTTGTCCATCAGAGTCCATGGGCAGGGACGCAATAAATATGAAAATGTGAGAGTGGGCCTTAACGGACGTCTGGATACGCTCCAGGCTGCAATACTCCTGGTAAAGCTTAAAGCTTTTGATGAAGAATTGGAGGAAAGAAACCGAATTGCGTCAAAGTATACCGTTGGCCTTGAAGCTATGTTGAAAACCCCGTCTGTTCCGGATGATTTGGTTTCAAGCTGGGCGCAATACTCCTTACTGGCCGAGAGCCAGGAGCAGCGGGAGATACTAAGGGAGTCTCTTAAAAAAGCAGGTATACCGACGGCCGTGTACTATCCGGTACCCTTACACCTCCAGCAGGCCTACCAGCATTTAGACTATAAAGAAGGGGATTTCCCCGTATCGGAAGATGTCAGCAGAAGAATTTTCAGCCTTCCCATGCATCCGTATCTCAAGGATGGGATGATTGAGGAAATCATTGAGACTATAAGATCCTCGCTCGGGGCTAAATCCTAAAAAAACTGAATGAATGAATAAACATCTTGGGTGAATGCGTTATGACAATAAAAGAAGCTTTAATTGAGAAAATTTATAACAAGACAGCGGTTGTAGCAGTGGTTGGACTTGGCTATGTAGGTCTTCCCCTGGCCGTGGAAAAAGCTAAAGCCGGGTATAAAACCATTGGCTTTGATATACAGGAAAATAAAGTGGACCGGGTAAACAAAGGTGAAAACTATATTGGTGACATTATCGAAGATGAGCTGACTGATTTGGTAAGCCAGGGCTTACTTAAAGCCACATCCGACTATCGGCACATCAATGAAGTTGACTGTGTGGCCATATGTGTACCAACACCCCTGGATGAGCATTATCAGCCGGATATTTCATTTGTGGTCAACTCAACAAAAGAAATCTCCAAGCACCTCCACAAGGGAATGCTGGTGGTTTTGGAGAGCACAACCTATCCCGGTACGACCGAAGAGGTGGTTAAACCGATTCTGGAAGAAACCGGGCTTAAGTGCGGGACGGATTTTTTTCTTGCCTTTTCACCAGAGAGAGTGGACCCCGGTAACAGGGAATTCAAGACCAAGAACACACCCAAGGTAGTAGGTGGTATGACCAAGGACTGTACGGAGGTCGCTGCTGCCTTATACCGCAATATACTGGAAGGGGAGGTTTATGAAGTATCCAACCCGGCCGTTGCGGAAATGGAAAAAATCCTGGAAAATACCTATCGCAATATCAACATCGCCTTGGCCAATGAAATGGCCATACTTTGTGACAAAATGGGTATCAATGTCTGGGAAGTCATTGATGCAGCCAAGACCAAGCCCTATGGATTTGCAGCGTTTTATCCGGGACCCGGCATTGGGGGACACTGCATCCCTATCGACCCATTCTACCTAACATGGAAGGCCCGGGAATACGATTATCATACCAAGCTGATTGAGACTGCAGGTGAGATCAATATCTATATGCCGACATTTGTAGTTGAAAGATCCGCCCGCATTCTCAACAATCATGGCATACCTCTTAAAGGAGCGAAAATCTTAATACTAGGTGTTGCTTACAAACAAGATATTGATGATTACAGAGAAAGCCCGGTATTAAAGGTGATAGAGAATTTTGAGAAATTCGGGGCTGTTGTTCAATATAATGATCCCTATATTCCCGTATTTCATTACAAGGATAAGGAATACATAAGTGTGGACTTGACCAATCAAGTTTTGGAAGAATCGGATTTAGTTCTGATAACAACCATGCACAGCTGCTATAATTACGATTTTATTCATGCTCATTCTAAAAGGACGTTTGATACCAAGAATGCCACAAAAAATTTGGCGAGCAAAGCCGATGTTGAACTTTTATAAATAAGTTGGTGGAATAATGACTGATAAAGAGAAGTATAGAAGGCATTGTAGAATGAACCCTTCAATTCCGATCTTCTCCAAGGATTGGTGGCTGGATGCGGTCTGTGGAGAGGATAATTGGGAGGTTGCTATAATAGAGAATAACGGAGAAATTATAGCAAGTATTCCGTACTATATTAAAAGAAAGTTTGGCCTTAAGATTATAACCATGCCCAAGCTCACTCAAACCGCAGGTATCTGGATCAAATACCCCCCGGAGCTGAAAGGGGAATACCGGCTGGCCTATGAAAAAGATTTAATTAATAGACTTATTAGTAATATACCATCCTTTCCTATATTTAGACAGAGTTTTCATTACAATTTTCGAAACTGGCAACCTCTCTGTTGGAAGGGATTTCAACAAACCACCTATTATACCTATGTGATTGATGACCTGAGCGATCTGAAAAGTGTCTTCGAAAACTTCAGCAAGACCGCGAAAAAGAATATCAAAAAAGCTGAGAAAGTGGTAAAAGTCACCAGCAATGACAGCATAGAAGAGTTTTGCACCATCAACCAAAAAGTATTTGAAAGGCAGGGACTCAGATATCCCTATTCCCTGGATTTTTTAAAGCGGCTGGATGATGCATGCTTTAAAAATAGCAGCAGAAGGATTTTCTATGCAAAGGATGATAACGGCAAGATCTATTCGGCGATCTATGTGATTTGGGATGCAGAAAGCGCCTATCTGTTGATGTCAGGAAGTGAGCCCGAGCTGAGAGGCTTTAACTGTAAATCCCTGCTTGTTTGGGAGGCCATCAAATATGCGGCTACAGTGACCAAAAGGTTTGATTTTGAAGGCAGCATGATAGAGCGCATAGCAGAGTACAACAGGCAGTTTGGGGCTGTTCTGAAACCCTATTTCTACATATTTAAAGAGAATATTATTATTTCAACATTTTCCCATTTATATAATTTATTAACCCATAAACATTGAGGACAGTCTGAGAGGCCTATCATGATTTATGTATTTATTGAGAGCAAGCCGTATTTCAATCAGATACAGTATGCCTTTAATACCCTGTTTTTTGTCCTGGGGGCCCAATGTGTCTATATCCCTAGCTTAAATGAATTAGGGGATAAGGATGATGATATCTCCATTATTTATAGCAACAGTGAATTTGAGGCCCTTGGCATTCCGGATACCCTCCGTAATTTGAT
>JAEYPI010000081.1 GCA_023410885.1 Bacillota bacterium | reverse complement strand
AATGGAGAATTAATCAATTGAGTCGGGCATTATAGCTCGACTTTTTATTTGTTTTGATAGGAAAAGTGCAAACTTCGTATAACACTGCTTTTACGCAAGGGGCGTGCTTTCGGGAATGCGTGCCCACACCGTCTCACCGGGCGGCAAGCGCCGCTAAAGGGAAGGGCTCCGGTGGTCCGGTTCGCCGGCGTCGTAAAACCGGGACGTTAGGTGAAATTTTCTGCTGGGATCGCCCCATCCGGGGGCGAGAATTGAAAGAATAAACTTTGAAGTATATAAACAGCATTGGTTTTGTAAGTGAAGACTAAATGTTTTTTTGGAGGTGATTGCGTGAATTATGAATTGCGAAAGCTGGCACCAGATGATGATAGAGATGTATATGACATGTTGCAGGAACTTCCGAAAGATGAAAACGGATTCATTAACGGATGCAATGGTAAATCATATGATGAGTTTAAAAAATGGTTAATTAAAAGCAATAACGTAGCCAATGGTATTGGGCTTGAAGAATGGATGGTTCCGCAAAATATTTACTGGTTATATATTGACGGGTTACCAGTAGGAATGGGGAAATTACGACATTATTTGACAGACAAACTAAGAGAAGAAGGTGGACATGGGGGCTATGCTATTCTCCCTTCACATAGAAATAAGGGTTATGGCAAGCTGCTTTTAAAAATGCTCATTAATTGTGCAAAAGATATGAAGATTGAGAGACTTCTTCTAACAGTCCAAAATCATAACACTGCATCCATTAAAGTTGCACTTTCAAATAATGGGAGAATAGAGAAAGTAGATACTCAACGCCATTTTATCTGGATTGACTGTTAGAATCACATTATAAGTCTATTCCTAGATAGCGAAAGATCGGTTTGTATAAGGTTCAGCCGTCCATGGCTGAATCTGGCTTCGTGGGACAGAAAACTTCACCTAACAATGCTTTTACGCAAGGGGCACAGCAGGAAGTTTGGCGTAATAAGAAGTTCAGGAGGTATTCCTGCCCACACCGTCTCACCGGGCGGCAAGCGCCGCTAAAGGGAAAGGCTCCGGTGGTCCGGTTCGTCGGCGTCGTAAAACCGGGACGTTAGGCGAAATTCTATTAAGGGGGTTACAATGGATAAGGCTGTTTTAGAAGAATATAATAGCCAATTCGAAGTGTTTGAGTCCGAGGTTAATTATGGTTTTAAGAATATATGCTTACATTATGCAATTAACATTCTAACTATTAATAGAGAAGCTCCATTAAATATAACCCCTGAATTTTGGAACTTTACAAGGTATAATTTGGCCACAGTGTCTATTTTAACACTTGGCCGAATATTTGATATTGATTCAAAATATAGTATTCATAAATTGTTTAGCGTTCTTGGCCAAAATATAGAGATATTATCATTATCTGAATTAAGGAAGAGAAAAGAAAATATTGATTTTGAAGAGTATATTAGGGATAAAGTTGATTTCAATAAAGAGATGTTTCGCAAACTAGTTAATATAAAAAAATCATTACATAAGCAATATGAGACACCTTATAAAATTTATAGGAATTCAATAATTGGTCATCGTCTTGTCAAGAATTCCGTTGAAATTGATGTAAATAATGAATTTAAATATATTGATATTCTCAGCATTTATATAAGCTTATACAATTTATATCGGGAACTATGGGAAAGATATTACAATGGGAGGGTGATAGCAAATTTAACATTAGAAGATCTCACTTCGCAAATACATTCGCTTGAAAAAGGTGAAGATAGAACACCAAGATATTTATACATGGCAAGAGATTATTTAAAGTTGTATTATTTGCTTAAGGAGCATGGATAAAGGAAGAACTTCGCCTAACAATGCTTTTACGTAAAGGGCACATCAGGAAGTATGCGTAAATAGAAGGTTCACGAGGTCATTGCTGCCCACACCGTCTCACCGGGCGGCAAGCGCCGCTAAAGGGCAGGGCTCCGCTGGTCCGGTTCGTCGGCGTCGTAAAACCGGGACGTTATATGTAATTTCCTGCTTAGGCCGCCCCGTCCGGGTGCGAGAATGGAAGAATGAGCTTTGAAGTGTTGTAGAACACATTAAAAGTACGAACTAGAGATTATTTATATTTTGTGAAGATGGGCGGATATGGGATGGGTTTGCCTAAGTGCAAGAAAATACGGTTAGAGGGCTATGATTATTCTTCGGGTGGAGCGTATTTTGTGACCATTTGCACCTATAATCGTGTGCATTTATTTGGCGAAATCGTAGGGGTGACCCTGTGTGGTCACCCCTACCGAAAATCATCAATTGGATCAAAACAATGACGTCAAACGAATACATAAAAGATGTTAAGAGCGACTTGCTTGCAACCTTTGAAAAAGATGTATGGCAATGAAATTATTATGAGCACGTCATCAGAAATCAAGAAGATTATAACGAGGCTTGGCAATATATCAATAAAAATCCATTGAAACAGGAGGAATACAGACAATGATATTCATTTTGAGCGTTCTTTGCATTATTCTTGGTATAGCTTTAATTAATAAGCCAGACATATTCTGGGAATTGGAGCATTTTCTTTCCGTTAAAGATGGTGCGCCTACCCATTTTTATCTAGTTGTTAAGCGAGTCATCGGCGTTCTTGTGGTATGTGGCGGAGTTGCAGGTATTGTTGTAGCATTTATTCTTTAACTTCACATTATGAGCATAATCAGAAGTTGTTTTACTTCACAATGCTCTTATAATGAGTATGATTAGGTTTTGTAAAAGGTTCAGCCGTCCATGGCTGAATCTGACTTCGTGGGGCAGGAAACTACATATAAACCAGCTAAGCGCTGTCAAGTACCATAACCGAAAATATTTGTAACAAAAAAAACGAGTATAGCAAACTAAACCTCGAATAAAGAGGTTTGTTTTTTCTCTAGAAGATAGTAAAATGATATTA
>JAEYPI010000057.1 GCA_023410885.1 Bacillota bacterium | reverse complement strand
GATTGACTAGCCGTGCAATCATAAACGGTATGATACATTCCAGAACAACCTCTAATGAAACCAGTACAGGTGATAGAATGGAGGTTTTCTTGTATTCTCTGATACACTTTGCAAGTTCCTTGAACATGACTTACTACCTTCCCCTTACAAAAACTATAACTATCCCTAATTACAAAAGTCTTTCTATGAACATTAGGAGTAGTGCAAGACTGCAGGCTGCACTTACTGGGGAAAGCAAGTCAGATGATACTGTCCACATTCGAGAAAGCAACCAGTATCTAATCCAGACGGGAATACAATGGTAATCCGTTGAATGAACGATATGACATCGAACTCATATCCGAACCGCGTGCTTGGTAGATACCCAAAAAGCAATATTATACTACTAAACCAATGCCCTATCATTACGATATGGATTGCTTGGATACAAAGCCGCCTAGTCTCTTCCGCCAGAGTGAAAGCTCTACAAATCTTTATTATTACAACGCAAAAAATACGCAAATCCATGCCTGGACTTACGCATTTAAGCTGCTCAACACAATTAATAAAATATCACATTTTTATTACTTTTTCAAGTGTCGGATGGAACACGTGAACATTCCTGCTCGTTTGAATCACTATGGTGCTGCAGCATCCAGATGCACGATTCTGCTGCACAGGGCTTCTAGTAAATCCTTTTCGTGACTGATCACGACAACACCGATATGATGCGCCTTGGCGTGATCAAGGACAACCTTCCATATTTGTGCCTGTGTGATGACATCCAGCATGGTGGTTATCTCATCGGCAATAAGAAACTTTGTTTGAGGGGCTAAGGCCCGCAGAACACAAAAACGCTGAAGCTCACCACCGGAGAGCTCCGATGGCCATCGGCCCATCCAGCTTTCCTTGATTCCCATAGCCCCTATCATACTTTGTGGTGGATTCCATGTTTCCTGGAGGATTTTTTTCATCTTCCATTTTGGGTTGACTGATTTTTCAGGATGCTGAAAAATCAACTGCACCGGATTGAAACCGCCCTTGTTGAGCAGATGATCATCTATCGTAACTTGACCCTCTGACGGGGTGACATAACCGGCCAGTACCTTGCCAAGGGTTGATTTGCCAAATCCGCTTGGTGCAATCAATCCGACCACCTCGCTGCTTTCTACCTGAAAGTTTACATGACTCAGAATGTTTTTTTCATTTTTGTAGGCAAATGTGATATTTTCCGCCTTAAGAAGCATGGAAGCACCTCACCTTTCCGCCTCTAACGGCGCGAAGCTCGGGGCGGGCTTTGCAGCACTCGTCGGTTCTGAGGGGGCACCTGTCAATAAACAAGCAGCCGTTTGGCAGTTCTCCCGGTAATGGCTGAGTACCGTCGATGGGCTTGAATGCATTGCTTGGCATAGCCTTTAACAGCGCTTTTGTGTAGGGATGACGAAGATTCTCACCGTTGCCGGTCATGTCTTTGGCATCAGCGCTTTCCAAGGTGCTTCCTGCATAGAAAATTGTAATACGGTCCGCTATTTTGCACGCTGCGTTGATATCGTGGGTAATCATCATCACGGCCTTTCCACTATCGGCCACCCGCCTCAAATCGGTCAAAACCTCCTGCATCGAGGCCTCATCAAGGCCCGGAGTAGGCTCATCGGCAATGATAATATCACAGTCAGTCGCAAGGGCGATACACAGGAGCACCTTCCTTGCCATACCGCCCGAAAGCTGATGGGGGTAGTAATCGAAAACTTCCTCAGCCAAGCCATATTTTTTAAGCATTTCCTTCACATGTGCATCGGCTCTCTCTCGGTTCTTGACATTAAGGGACCTTCTGATTTGCTTGCCTACCTTTGCAAGAGGATCAAGATAATTGACCGACTGGGGAATTAACGCAATGCTTTTTCCTCGTAATTCCTCCTTATTCCTCTGGGATAATTCCTCTCCCTTATAAAACATCTTCCCGCAGGTGGTGGCATTATCCGGTAAGAGGCCTAGAATAGCGTGTGCCAATAGACTTTTCCCGGAACCGCTGGCGCCTACAACCCCCAGAATTTCTCCCGCATATAAGTCGATATCCAGATTTGTTATGACCTCAAAGTCCTTTCGGGTAATTCCCTTGGTGTACTGGGAAAACGAAACCCCAAAATTTTCAACCAGAAAAATGGGCATACGCTGCATAATAAACTCCTTCTATTGCTTATACGCTGTAGCTGGATTCAGGATTTTCTCGACGTTTTTCCCTACGCTTGCCACAGCCATGGAGACGAGGATCAGAGCTAAACCAGGGAAAACGGCAAGCCACCACTGGCCGCTGGTTAAATATTTCATCGACTCTGATAAAATGACACCGATGGCTGGCTCATGGGGTGGTAAACCAAAACCCAGAAAGGTTATGGAAGCTTCATGGAGAATGGCATGGGGAAAGACCAGCACCGTTCCGACAACCAACTGGGGCACAATATGAGGAACCAAATGATGAACCGAAATGTAGAGCTTACTTTTGCCAAATTGACGCGAGGCCTGCACATATTCCGATGCTTTGATTTGCATAACCTCTGCGCGAATGACCCGTGTCAACGAGGTCCAATGGGTCACAGCAACGCCAATGACAAGTCCTTTAAACCCACCACCGCATGCGATGGAAATCAAAATAATGACTATGGCATGGGGGACTGAGAGCACTAAGTCAACCAACCAGGATACCCCTGCATCTATCTTTCCGCCAAAGAGAGGTCCAATAACACCCAGAACAACTGCGACAAGACTGCTGGACAATGAGCAAATAATCCCCACCTTGATACTCATGCTAAGACCCTTGAGTGTCCGCATCAGCATATCACGCCCCACCCAATCGGTACCAAACAGATGCTGTAAGCTTGGGGGTTGATTAATTTTGCTTAGATCAACATGGACGGCTTCCATTGAAATTTGATTTCCAAAAATCAGAATGGTCATAACCCATAAGGTAAAAATTGAAACAGAGGCAATCGCCTTCTCCCTCGCTCCAAGCCGAAAGAGAAAGCATCTTGACCGAGCAGGGGTTGATCGACACTCTTGATTACCCTTCAAGATGGCGCACCCCCCTCCCGAATTCTTGGGTCCACGATGCGATAAAGCAAGTCGGCGATGGTGTTTCCCGTAAAGACAAAGAGTAAGCTGATAATGGTAATTCCCATCAACAGCGGCACATCGCCGCGAAGCCCCGCTTGAACAGTGGTATAGCCCAATCCCGGATACGAGAACACCTGCTCCACAAACACAGCCCCTCCAAACAGTTCGCTGAAGGATAAAAACTGAAGGGTAACCGCCGGCAGGGAGACGTTCCTGAGCACATGATTGAGGACAATACTTCCAGTGCG
>JAEYPI010000264.1 GCA_023410885.1 Bacillota bacterium | reverse complement strand
CTCCATCATGCTGCTTCGGAATTCCCCCAGGGTTTCCAGTTTTTGTAATGATGTTGTGGGTGATATCTGTAGTGTAGTGAGCGGTGCGGCCGGAACAGCCATTGTTTATCGGCTTTTTTCCGAAAGTGGGCAGACATCTCTGATAGAAGTCATTGCAGGTGCTTTTATTGCTGCTTTGACCGTTGGGGGAAAAGGCTTTGCTAAAAATATAGGAATTAATAATGCCAATTATATCGTATATAAGGTTGGTCGGATTCTTTCCTTTTTTTCCAGTGGTAAGACCAAGAAAAAAAAGAAAAGGACATAAGAGCAATTGATTTGAGGTGACCTTTTAATTGAGTGAAGACATAAACAAAGTGCAACATTATCTTGATCATATAAACAATCCCGCTGACTTGAAAAGCTTAAGTTTTTTAGAATTGGAACGTCTGGCTGATGAAATCAGAGGGTTTTTATTGGACTCTGTTTCCAAAACGGGAGGGCATATTGGCTCCAACCTTGGCGTAGTGGAATTGACCATTGGGTTACATAGGGTCCTGAATGCACCCATTGATAAGATTATCTGGGATGTTGGGCATCAAACCTATGTGCATAAGATTTTGACTGGGCGTAAGGAAGCCTTTGGCTCTTTACGGCAGCTCCATGGCCTGTCGGGTTTCCCGAAGACTCAGGAAAGCCCGTATGATGCCTTTAATACAGGCCATAGCAGCACCTCTATTTCAGCAGCTCTGGGAATGGCCAGAGCACGGGATTTAAGGGGTGAATCCTATACGGTAGCCGCCGTCATAGGGGATGGTGCTCTGTCAGGTGGAATGGCCCTTGAAGCCCTCAACGATGCGGGAATCGCAAGAACTAATTTACTTATTGTGCTTAATGATAATGGTATGTCCATAGCGCCCAATGTAGGCGGGCTTTCCCGGTATTTAAGCAAAATTCGGGTAAGGCCCTTCTATTATAAGACCCGGGAATCCATGCAGGCTTTTATTGATTCTTGGCCCAAATCCGGAAAGAGACTGAGAAAGTTTTTGCATAAGCTCAAAGCGGCCATGAAAAGCATGTTTGTACCCGCGATGTTTTTTGAGGATTTAGGTTTCCGCTATTTCGGGCCCATCGACGGGCATAATATCAAAGAAATGGTGGAAGTGTTTGAACAGGCTAAAGCCATGAAGGGACCCGTCTTGGTGCATGTCTCAACGATGAAGGGGAAGGGCTATAAGTTTGCTGAGGAGCAACCGGCCATGTATCATGGAATCGCACCCTTTGAGCTTGAGACGGGACAGGTGCTCAAGCCCGGAAGTGAGAATTACTCAAGTGTCTTTGGGAAAAAGCTCTGTGAAATTGCGCAAAAGGATTCCGATGTTGTGGCTATAACTGCAGCTATGACCGATGGAACGGGTCTTTCAGATTTTAGAAATACCTTTCCAAAACGTTTTTTTGATGTGGGAATTGCCGAGCAGCATGCCGTGACTCTGGCAGCTGGTCTTGCTATGGGAGGAGTAAAGCCTGTTGTGGCTATTTACTCCACATTTTTACAACGTGCATACGATCAAATTTTACACGATGTGGCATTACAAAATCTGAAGGTAGTTTTCGCTATTGACCGTGCCGGTGTGGTAGGTGATGACGGAGAAACCCATCAGGGGATATATGATGTATCCTTCTTGTATACCATTCCCTATTTGGCGCTATTATCACCCGCATCCCCCAATGAGCTTAAGGCCATGCTGGATTATGCACTTACCGAGCACCACGGACCCATAGCAATACGCTATCCCAGGGGTTCGGGCTCTGAATTTCCGGGTGCGGACCAGTCCCTGGTCTATGGAAAGGGTGTGGCCGTTAAGGAAGGGAAAGAGGTTACCCTAATCGGTGTGGGTTCCATGCTTCATGTAGCCCTTGATGCGGCCGAGCTGCTTGAGAAAGAGGGGATTTCCTGTACGGTAATCAATCCAAGGTTCCTCAGGCCTGTCGATGATGAATTGATATTGAACTGGGCCAGGATAACCGGGCGCGTGGTAATTGTACAGGATGTCATTCAAAATGGAGGATTTGGTGCCTACGTGACAGAGCTTATAAGCTGCAGCGGCATAAATGCCCATACGCTTGTTCTGGGCCTTCCGGACAGAGGCATTGAGCACGGAGAAAGAAGCCTGATTTACAAGAAATACGGTTTAGATGCTCAGGGAATCAAGCGGAGTATTATGAATTTTTACAAGGACAGGGAGTCATAAGCCCTGTATGCCAAGGTGAGGTTTTTTATGGCCAAGGAGAGGCTGGATGTTTTACTCTTTTCAAAGGGACTTTTTGAAAGCCGGGAAAAGGCCAGAGGTGCCATAATAGCAGGGTTGGTCTTTGTTAACGGTGAGCGTGCTGATAAGCCGGGGGCCACTTATGATACAGATTGCATGATTGAGGTCAGGGGTAATCCCATGCCTTATGTGAGTCGTGGTGGACTTAAACTTGAAAAGGCGATACAGGTATTTCAACTGAATCTTGAAGGCTGCACCTGCGTGGATGTGGGTGCTTCAACAGGCGGGTTTACCGATGTCATGCTCAAAAATGGCGCGTTGAAGATTTATGCAGTGGACGTAGGCTATGATCAACTGGTCTTGGAGCTTCGCAATGATCCCCGGGTCATCTGTATGGAGCGTATCAATTTCCGGTATATGACGCCTGAGCAAATTGGGGAGCCTTTGGATTTTGGGGCTGTCGATGTATCCTTTATCTCACTTAAGTTGATTCTACCCCCTCTTAAAGCCCTTCTGAGGGATGGGGGGAGGGTGGTCTGCCTGATAAAGCCCCAGTTTGAGGCAGGGCGAAATAAAGTGGGGAAGAAAGGTGTTGTAAAAGACTCCCGGGTTCATGAGGAGGTCATTGACACCATTATAAACGCTGCTATAGGTTTTGGATTTTCGGTAGAGGGTCTTTCATTCTCGCCCATTACCGGTCCTGAGGGCAATATTGAGTATCTGCTTTATCTTGTAAATTGCCCTATCGCGCATAGGATGGATATTAGAATTTCAGATACGGTTAAGGAAGCCCATAGAAGTCTTTAAACATTGATTTGTTAATAACAATAAGAAAAAGCCGTTAAAGAACGGCTTTTTCTATTATGAGTCGAGGCTTGTGGTGTATTCCGGTGGGAATGCACCTTTATTATGGGTCGAAGCTTGTGGTGCATTCCGGTGGGAATGCACCTTTATTGCATCATATTTTCGAAGGCAAAAGATTTTTTAAGTCGTCCACGCTTTCAGATGTATTTAATGCCCTAATAATACGCCTGCTGGGTGACAAGTAGATGGTACGATCATCATGCTCGCCGAGGCTCTTGTCGATGGTGAGTTCCGGTGATTCCCGGAGAGGGTCAAAACGCCATTGGGCCTCATCCTTATGATAGCTGGCATCCAAGCGTATCCATCGATTTAATTCCCTGATATAAACGGCATTGAAACCGTGAACGAGAAGCTGTTCCATTTCATTGTTATAGCGGATTTGATAGCACAATCCAGCGGGTATGTCCGAGGCTCTCATGAGGGCGGCAAATAGATGAGCTTTGGCGTAGCAGATGCCGTGCCCTTTATCTAATACCTCAGAAGCTTTTCTTGTTACGCTGGACGCGTTGATTTGAAAAGAATGAAAGATCTGATCTCTAACAAAATCGAAGATGGTTCGAGATTTTGTAATATTATCCTTTAGGCCATATGTAAGCTGTTCGGCAGTCTCTTTTACCAATGGATGATCATAATCGATCATATCACTACATTCGAGATAATCATTGACATCGGGCCTCTCAGGCATGGGGTCCGGCATTTTCAATCTCAACTCCTTAAAAGTTTCTTTATTAGTATGCTATCATTGTTCTTTTCATGATGCAAGACCGGTTCTTTAAAGCCAACATCTACATATATCCAATAAATAGTGTTATAATGTGAATGTTCACACTTTCAATGGCCTCCCCAAAGCACCTTCTGTTGCTTTGAACAGCATTGATTAGGTGGATTATAGCCTTATGCAGCAATTGCTGCGGGTATTGAATGGGGGTCTTCTATTGTCGGGTAAAGGTAAAATATTGAAGGAAATAATGGGCTGGTTATTGGCCTTTTTAGTCCCAATACTTATTGTATTCGTATTAAATATGAAGTTATTCGCTATTTCCGGTGTTGACCAGTCTTCAATGCATAACACGCTTTTTGAGGGCGATGTGCTCTATTATAACCGTCTGGCAGATCAGGTTACAGATTTTGAACGTGAAGACATCATCCTCTTTCTTACAGATGGCAGAGAAAAGCAGGGCTTATGGGATGAGATAAGCATTAAGCTAACGGATTTTACCGATAAATTTCGTAAAAACAAGATCAATGAACGTTATGTAAAACGCATTATCGGAATGCCGGGGGATGTTATTGATATTACACCGGAAGGAGACGTATATATTAACGGTGTAAAGGAAAACAGGGCTTATGTGGTGGGTAAAACCCCTATCAGAGCACTTTCCTATCCTATAGAAGTGCCTGAGGATCATTTCTTTGTCATGGGTGATAACCGTGAAATATCGGAGGATAGCAGGAGCTTTGGCTGTGTCAGCATTCGCTCGATAGAGGGAAAAGCGGTAATGATGCTCTGGCCGCCTTCTAAGGTTGGGGCCATTGACTGAGAAAACTCAAGAGATGAGGATGGTTTTATGGAAAAAGAGAGAGTTGAA
The DNA here is from genome assembly GCA_023410885.1 of Bacillota bacterium. GTDB lineage: Bacteria > Bacillota > Clostridia > DSM-8532 > DSM-8532 > DTU059. The sequence continues at coordinate 14,297 of JAEYPI010000264.1, read as the reverse complement.
GAACAGAATAAACTGCCGGTACCCTTGGATTCTGGCATACTCTATACGGTTGTGGCCTTGTACTATGTCTATGCGTCCCCATTTCTTCTTGGACTTCAACTAAAGGATGAAGCGAATCTGTTGATTTCCCAACTTCTATTTTTTGCTGTTCCACCGTTATTCCTTGCTCTTATTAGGCATTATGACATAAAAAAGACCTTCCGCCTTAAGGCCCCTAAGCCGCTTGAGGCTCTAATTATGCTGGTAATAAGTCCGGTCATGGTGATATCGGGTTTATGTGCCGGAGTCATTGCTCTGCTGGGGGTCAAATCAATCTTCGGCAGGGTCTATCTCACAGGAGAAGTGGCTGACTACATGTCAAAGGGTCTTTTGGTATCCTTGCTTTTAGTCGCGGTACTTCCTGCTCTGTGTGAAGAGTTCCTTTTCAGAGGAATGATTCAAAGAGGCTTGGAAAAACTGGGAGTTGGCTGGTCCATATTCTTAAGCGGTCTTTTATTCGGTCTTTTTCATTTTGATTTCCAGCGCTTGGCCGCCCAGACCCTTATTGGGTTTATAGCCGCCTATGCGGTATATCGGACGGGGTCAATTGTTAATGGGATGATTCTTCATTTTATGAATAACGGGCTTCTAACCCTTTTGACTAATTTATCTCTAAAAGGTGCCAGTGGAGCGGGAACCCAAATTGTGACGGACCCTTTTTCAACCTCGGAATTTCTTGAGCTTGCCCAAATGTACAATATAACCCTTGATCAGCTTCTGAGCATAATGGCAGTAGTGCTCGGGGTGGTTTTGGTAGCAGGCCTTCTGGTCATCCTTGGTCTTCTGATTGTTTTGAGATCCATCACTCATAACAGGGTTGAGACACCTGTTCGAATAAAAGGAGGTGCCTGGGGACTTCTGGCAGGCATACCTGGACTAAGCCTTATAGCTGTTGTTTATGTTTCTCTGGGGCTGACGCTTCTCAATAACGATTTAGGACGTCAGATTCTGGTTTTCATGGGCATCAGATGATAGGATTGGTGTAGTAAGGTTTTACTATGGTTATAATAAATTCACTGTATAAAAATGAAAGAGGTTAATGACATTCATGTTAGTTGCTGATCAATGGACGGAATATAAGCTTTTGGACGCAGGAGACGGAGAGAAAGTTGAGAGCTGGAACGGTACCCTATTAAGAAGACCGGACCCACAAGCTATTTGGCCCTGGACAAAGCCGGGTATCCGGGACAACGTGCACGCTCATTACCATAGAAGTAAGGCCGGGGGCGGAGAATGGGAATATAAAAAGAAAATTCCATCAAACTGGACCCTGAGCTATAAAAATCTGACTTTTAAAATTGAACCCACAGGTTTCAAGCATACAGGCCTTTTTCCTGAGCAGGCTGTCAACTGGGATTGGATGGCTGAGAGAATCACTCAGGCCCAACGCCCTGTATCCGTGCTCAACCTCTTTGCCTATACCGGTGGTGCAACCTGTGCCTGTTTAGCTGCCGGGGCTTCCGTTTGTCATGTGGATGCCTCAAAGGGCATGGTCTCTTGGGCTAAGGAAAATGTTGAACTGTCCCGTCTTTCGGATAAACCCGTCCGATTTATCGTGGACGATTGTTTAAAGTTTGTCCAAAGGGAGATAAGAAGAGGTCGTTTTTATGATGCCGTTATCATGGATCCGCCCTCCTACGGAAGAGGTCCCAACGGTGAGCTTTGGAAGCTGGAAGATGAGCTTTTCACTTTAGTCAATACCTTAAAAGATGTCATGAGCGCGGACCCGGTTTTCTTTCTCTTAAATTCCTACACCACGGGATTTTCGCCTCAAGTGTCGGCCAATATGCTGGAGATTGGTTTAAGCCGCAAGTATGGAGGGAGGGTCTCCTGCGGTGAGGTAGGGCTTCCCGTAACCGACTCAACCATTATTCTCCCCTGTGGCACCTATGCGCGATGGGAACGATGATGCGGAGCAGAATACAGAAATAAATGCTGTGGGTGTGGTTTGAATTTGCATTTTCATGTATAATGAAAAATCAGAGATTACGAACACGGGAAGATCAGCTTTCTCATTAATAAGCCGTACATACCTATACGGATTTAATTGGAAAGGAAGGAACTAGAAAATATAATGAACAATAACCAGATTCTTGATACCATTATTGATGCCCTGGACGATAAAAAGGCGAAAAATATTAAAGCCATTGATATCAATCAACTTACCACTATTGCCCATTATTTTGTCATGGCCAGTGGTACATCGGTTACTCATATTAAGGCTTTAGCCGATAATGTAGAGGAAAAGCTAAATGAAAGTGGCTTGAAGCCCTTGCATATGGAAGGTTATAATGCTGCACGCTGGATTCTTATGGATTATGCGGATGTGGTGGTTCATATCTTCCATGAAGAAGATAGAGAATATTACGGTCTTGAAAGATTATGGCAGGATGGAAAGCCCGTTGCTCTCAAGACTGACAATGTATAAGGTGGAGGTTATCCTATGAGCTATTCAACACAAGTCGATAAAAAATGGCAGAAGAGATGGGAAGAGAGCAGCCTTTATAAATTTGACCGTGAAAGACTGGATAAAAAGCTCTACTGCCTTGAAATGTTTTCCTATCCCTCTGGAGCGAACCTCCATGTCGGTCACTGGTACAATTTTGGTCTGGCCGATTCCTGGGCCCGTATGAAGCGCATGCAGGGCTATAATGTCTTTCATCCCCAAGGCTTTGATGCCTTTGGTCTTCCTGCCGAAAACTATGCCATCAAGACAGGCAATCATCCCAAGGATTCGACGTTTAAAAATATTGAAACCATGGAGCGGCAGCTAAAGGCCATGGGTGCCACCTTTGACTGGGATTATGAAGTGGTTACCTGCTCACCGGAATATTACAAGTGGACCCAGTGGATTTTCCTTCAGCTCTATAAAAAGGGCCTGGCTTATAGAAAGAATGCACCGGTTAATTGGTGCCCCAGCTGTAAGACAGTTCTGGCCAATGAGCAGGTTGTTGACGGAAGCTGTGAACGCTGCAGCTCCGAAGTGACCAAGAAAAATTTGACCCAATGGTTCTTTAAAATCACCGAATATGCCCAGGAGCTCCTGGATTGCCTGCCCAATCTGGATTGGCCTGAAAAGACCAAGAAGATACAAACCAACTGGATTGGCCGTTCAGAAGGCGCTGAGATAGAATTTAAAGTAGAGAGTAAGGATATTGCCTTCAGGGTATTCACGACCCGGGCCGATACCCTTTATGGCGTGACCTATGTGGTGCTGGCCCCTGAAAATGAGCTTGTTGACCTCATTGCCACTCCGGAGTATAAAGCAAAGGTTGAGGAATACCGGGAACAGGTCAAGAAGGTTTCAGAGATAGACCGTCTTTCCACGGTACGTGAAAAAACCGGCGTCTTTACGGGTGCTTATGCCATTCATCCCCTAACGGGTGAAAAGGTGCAGATTTGGGTTGCCGACTATGTTTTGGCCGGTTACGGTACGGGCTGTGTCATGGCTGTTCCTGCCCATGATGAGCGCGATTTTGAATTTGCCAGAAAGTATCAATTAGAGATCAAACGCGTCATTAAGGGAAAAGATGGGGTGGATGATACCCTTCCCTTTACCGACTATGGTTTATTAACGGCCAGTCAAGAGTTTGATGGAATAACCTCTGACGAAGCCCGGGTTGCCATTGTTAAAAAACTGGAAAAGAATAAACTTGGTGAGCTTAAGGTTACCTACCGTTTGCGGGACTGGCTAGTCTCAAGGCAACGGTACTGGGGTGCGCCCATTCCTGTTGTACACTGTGAAAAATGTGGTGCGGTGCCGGTCCCAGAGGATCAGTTACCTGTTGAGCTACCTTATAATGTGGTGTTTACACCCGATGGCGAGTCCCCTCTGGCCAAGTGTGAAGAGTTTATTCACACCACCTGTCCGGCCTGTGGAGGACCTGCCAGAAGGGATTCAGATACTCTGGATACTTTTGTTTGCTCAAGCTGGTATTTCTTAAGATACCCAGATAGTAACAATAATAAAGAGGCCTTTAGCAGGGATTGGGTTAACAAGATGCTGCCTGTTGACAAATATGTGGGTGGCGCTGAGCATGCGGCTATGCATCTTCTGTATGCGAGATTCTTTACAAAAGCCCTGCGGGATATGGGTTATCTTGATTTTGACGAGCCCTTCCTGTCATTGGTACACCAGGGCACTATCTTGGGCACTGATGGGCAAAAGATGTCCAAGTCCAGAGGCAATACGGTTAACCCGGATGAATACATTCAGAAATTTGGTTCCGATGTCTTCAGGATGTATCTGGCCTTTGGCTTTGCCTACATTGAAGGCGGACCATGGAGTGATGATGGCATTAAGGCTATAGACCGCTTCGTTGGGCGTGTGGAACGTATAGTTGAAAAGCTTATAGCAGAAAGAAAAGAAGCATCTATCAGCACTATGGGTCCGGATGAAAAGGAGCTCAATTTGGTGAGACACAATACCATAAAGAGTGTTACTGCCGATACTGAGCAATTCCAGTTTAACACGGCCATTGCAAGGCTCATGGAGCTGGTCAATACCATATACAAATACGATGCACTTGAAACAAAGAATCGCTCCCTTTTTGAGGATACTGTTCGAGACCTCCTTAAGCTGTTGGCACCCTTCGCGCCCCACTTTACAGAAGAAATGTGGGAGATGCTCGGAGAAACTACCTCCTTGTTTAATCAAGCCTGGCCCGAATATGACGAGAAGGCCTTGATAAGGGATGAAGTGGAGCTGGCTGTCCAGTTTAATGGACAGATCCGCTTTAAGATTAATGTGCCTTCAAGTGCAGACAACAAAGCTATTGAGGATGTTGCGCTGAAGGATTCCCGTTCTGCACCTTTCCTTGAAGGAAAAAGTGTTGCCAAGGTCATCGTGGTTAAAGGCCGTTTGGTCAATATAGTGGTAAAGTAGACCGGACTTTACCACTTCAAAATAATTTCAGAAGGGGGAATTACCATGGATCAGGCCTTCAGGTTTCTGATTATGGCCGCTGTTACATATATGGCTTTTTTGTGTGTCATACGGCTTATTATTGGTTCACAGTACAAAGCCAAATCTTTCCTCATCAATATCATTGGCATGATTACGGTGTACGGAAGCTTACTTATAAGCCGCTACGGTAACTTTTTGAGGCTCCCGCCCTGGCTTTATTATGTACTTCCGTTGCTGTTAACGGTATTTCTTCCTCCGTTGTCCCTTAAGCTGAAGAGTGATCAAACGCTGAAATACTTGGCCTTCAGTATCCTTGCAGTTCCGGTTATTCATCTGTGCTTCTCGTTTTTATTGGGCTGGGGCGAGTTTTTACCCTTTATTAAGGTCCCGTCACTTTGGAATATTATTTAATAAAAATTCGGCAAGTGTACTAGAAGAGATCACTTGCCGAATTTTCTGTTCGCCCGACATATGTCTGAAGCTGTAAAGGCGCTCTGCTTGTGGGCACTAGCACAAGATGGCATAAAGACTATCATAGCAGAAACAGATAACAATCCAAAGTCAGAAAACACACTGAAGCGAGCTGGCTTTACTAGATATGGGCAGCGTGAAAAAGGTACCTTATGGCGCCTATCTAAGTAGCTGCCGAATCACCTGCCTCCTACTCGATTGAGCCGGGATTTAGGGTGTTTTTTATAGGTAGTTTATAAGAACCTCTTACAGTAAAGAATATCATTGCGGCCTTTAAAGGCTTAGGGTATAATGGGTCAGTATCTTAGGATTTAGTAGAGCTCGCTTTACTTACATAGTGGCACATGTCAATGTTTGGATTGCTCTAATTATTTTTGTTTTGAGGAGGGGATGAGTTTGGCACTTGAAAAGGTTGATGAAGTAAGGCTTATGCAGCCTGCTGTTCTAGCCTACATGGGAGATGCTGTATTTAACCTCTTTATTCGGGAAAGATTAATTCTGAACAAAAAAGGTACATCGCACCAGCTTCACATCGCTTCCACCGACTATGTCAAGGCCGCTTCACAGGCTAGAATATCGAAGGTTTTGCTAAGTACCTTTACTGAGGATGAGGCCTATATATTTAGACGTGGAAGAAATGCAAAATCGACAACCGTACCTAAAAATGCGGATATCCAGGATTATAAGTATGCCACTGCCTTCGAGGCAGTTATGGGTTTTTTGTATTTAACCGGCCAGCAGGAAAGACTGAACGCCCTTATGCAACAAGCAGCCATCCTTATAGAAACAGCTGAAACGGAGAAAAAATATGAGAAAGAATGATAATGATTCAAGAAGAAGCCCAGGAGCACCTTCTGGCGGCAGGCCAAGAAGCTCGGGCACAGGAAAACGTGATGGCAAGCCACGAACAGCGGGAGGTTTCGGATCCCGAAGCACAAGCAGGGGCTCGGAAAAGAGTGCAGGCGGCTATAGAGGCTCCCGGAGCTCAGAATCCGAGAGATCGGGTGGCAATGGGGAAGTAAGGAGAAGCACGGACTGGAGTACCGGAGGCTACAGAATCACCAAAAAAGGTGCCGGTAAGCGCTCAGAGGACTTTAAAGGCTTTGGCCCCGCAAAAGATTCAGAACAGGGCGCAGGTGAATTCAGAAAGCCAAGACGGAGTGCTGAGGATTTCAGAGGGTCTAGGAGAGATGATGCGCCAAGAACCGGTGGCTTCAGAGGCCCAAGAAGAGATGATGAGCAAAGAACCGGCGGCTTCAGAGGCCCTAGAAAAGATGATGAGCAAAGAACTGGCGGCTTCAGAGGTCCCAGAAGAGATGATGAGCAAAGAACCGGTGGCTTCAGAGGACCTAGAAGAGATGATGCGCCTAAAACCGGTGGTTTCCGAGGGCCTAGAAGAGATGACGCGCCTAAAACTGGTGGTTTCAGAGGGCCAAGGAAAGATTCTGACTCCAAAGCCGGAGGCTTTAGAGATTCTAAGCGTAGCTTTGAGAATAAGGGCAATCGTGGACCTGTCAATAAAAAATATGACAGCCAACGTACAAAAGAGGAGGCTTTTGCCAAGAAGGAAGCTTTTAAGGATCATAATGAGGATGAGGTCGAAGATAGAGAGGACAGGGTAGAGGGAAGAAATCCTGTATTTGAAGCTGTAAGATCTGGTCGTCCCCTTAATAAGCTCTTTGTTGAGAAGGATAACGAAGATACCATGATTTCTAGGATTGTGGCCATGGCAAGAGAAAAGGATATCCCCATTCAGTATTTAGAGCGCTATAAGCTGGATGCCATGTCACAAACCCGAATCCACCAAGGTGTCATCCTGGAAGTTGCGGCTCAGGAGTATGTTGAGGTTGAGGATATTCTGGCCAAAGCAGCCGAGAAAGAAGAAAAACCCTTTATACTCGTTCTGGATGGTATTACCGATACCAATAACCTTGGTTCCATGATCAGAAGCGCTGAGTGTGCAGGTGTACATGGTATTATTATTCCGAAACGTCGCTCTGCAACAATGAATGCAACTGTAGCCAAGGTGGCTGCTGGCGCGTTGGAGTATATGCCTGTTGCTAGGGTGGGCAATCTTGTCCAGACCTTACGGGATCTTAAGGAAGAGGGCCTATGGATCATAGGTGCCGATATGGAAGGCGAAGGCAATTACTACGACACCGACTTAAAGGGCCCCTGCGCTCTCGTTATCGGCAGTGAAGGCGAAGGTATATCAAGGCTTGCTAAGGATGAATGCGATATGGTGGTCAAAATTCCTATGAAGGGCAAGATCAATTCACTCAACGCCGGCGTCGCAGCCGCTCTCATTATGTTCGAGATTTCTAAGCAAAGAGGTTAATATCATATAAAATCAGGAGGCTCTTCCAATTTGGAAGAGCCTTTTTGATATTGTGGTTTTGTCATTTTGTTATGTCATTTGTAGTTGATAAGTCTGTTCTCTTTCATAGATGCTATGTATTTTTCCGGAATCTTTTAAAACTTTGTTTATATTGTTTTATATTATGGAAAACACCGATGCCATAAATGGCTAAGGAACTGCACGTAAGGTTAGCCATATGGTGTGATAAAAGATGCCCTGAGAGTCAGACTTGTTTTTACTATTACTGAAAAATAGACCGATTATGCGTTAGAAAGGTAAATTTCCGCACTAATTACTTTAAAAACCGCAGTTATTACATTTGGAGTGCATTAAGTAATATTTGTGATAATATACAAGAAAGGTAAACTAAAAATCTTGTGCTAGTTTGCTGACTAGACCTAGTGGAATTGTCAGGCTGATAAATCTGTTCTCTTGCTGCTATCTAGAGATGATATGTGATATTGTAAAATAATAATAATTAAGTAAAATATAATCAATATGCAATATTTATCCTTAATACAAAAGTAAAATTAATAAAACTCTACTGGAGGCAAAAATGTTTACTTTTGCACTTGAAATTGATATTAATGAAAAAGACAAGGTTGAACATTTATATTTGAGATACAACCAAATAATGTATTATATAGCTTATAACATACTTTTAGATTATCAGCTTGCCCAAGATGCCGTACATATGTCATTTTTAAAAATAATTGAAAACATAGAAAAAATTGATGAGATCGAATGTAATAAAACAAAGGCATTTGTGGGTATCATTTGTAGAAATATTTCATTAAATCTTTACAATAAGAGAAAAAAGGAGAGTCCTCTTCAAATTGATGATCTAGAGGAAACTATTCTGGATACGACAATACTTCCCGATGAGAGAGTTATTAATAATGAAATATTTGAAAAAATAAAGAATACAATAAAAAGATTGTATCCGCCATATGCTGATATAATCACCTTGAAATACACTTTTAACTACTCTGATAGTACAATTTCAGAATTACTGGGTATTTCTTTACAAAATGTAAGAGTTAGACTACATAGAGCACGTAGAAGCCTGATGCAACTATTAAAACAAGAAGATGCGGAGGTATAAGAACTGTGGACAATAAAAGCATTGAATGGTTGGCTAGAGAAAAAGTATTTGAGGCAATACTATCATATACTGGAGCATGTCATATTGAGGGTTTGGCTCATGATATTGATGATATACTTAAGGATAAAATTGACAATCCATTACAGAGGGATTTGGATAGAAATGTTAAGAGATCTATTAATATATTTAAGATGAAAATAAACTATTACAAGGTATTGAAAGTGATAAAAGGATCAGTAACAAAAGCCGCAGTTATTATTATAGCGATACTATTAATGTCAACTATACTTATATCTACTGTTGATGCCTTTAGAGTGATGTTTTTTAATCTTGTTATCGAAACGAGTAAGGGTTATTCAAAAATTACTACACAAGAAACTAAGAATAATTTTAGTGAAATAACTAAAACCCTCATGCAGAATAAAGAATTAGCAAATTACTTTATCCCAACATATATTCCAAAGGAATTTAAAGTTGAAGACATACAAAAACATGAGGACACTATAATTATCATTTTTAAAGATGCAAACAAGAATACGATAATTTTAGAGCAAAGTTACAATATAGACAAAGAATACAGGGTTGACACGGAAGATGCATTTATAACAAATATACTCGTACTTGGTCACAAGGCGATATTGATTGAAAAAAATAACATAACATCTCTTATATGGAATGATGGAACCATGATTTTAAATCTATTTGGGACGATCAAGGAGGAAGAATTGATTAAAATTGCTGAAAGTCTATTACTAAATAAATAAATTTTTTTCGACAAAAGTGTAACAATTATACGCTCTATTTTGTTTATTGTATGAAAGGTAAATTAGTGGAGGTTGTAATAAATATGAAGAAAATATCATTCGTTTGTATGTTTTTGGTTATTATATCCATCATTTTCTCAACATCAAGTATGGCTGAATCAGCATTCAATAGTAATACATATAACAAAGCTGGACTTTTTTGGACAGAAATTTCCCAATTTAATAATGGACTAACTATTTCTTCGAACGGAAAAGCAGATATTGAAAGTTGTCTATACTCTTTTAGTGTCGATGAATTAAAGGTTGAAGTTGAACTTCAGCAATACAAGGATGGAGTATGGATCAATATAAAGGAATGGTTGCAAACTTCCACTGATATAAGTTGCATGGTATTCGAAAGTTGGTATGTCCAGAAAGGTTTTTACTATCGATTAGTTTCAACTGGTACTGTTTATAAAGAAGATATACAGGTTGAACAGACAGTCTATATTGGGCAAGATAAATGGTATTAAGAGTATCAAATATAATTATTCTTCTGGAGTACTCTTTATTGAAATGGGAGAAGATTTGAAATTGTTTATCGCGACAAATTTTTTACCATATGCATTCTTATAAAAAAACCATGGACATGATATCTTTTTTTATAAGATGACGCTAACAAAAACTATAATATTAAGAAAGGAGAATATTTATGATTAAAAAATCAAAATTTCTTTTAATGCTACTTATAATTGCGTTCTGTATATCGGTACCTTCTTTTGCCTTTTTACATAGTGATGATGAGTTTGACTATGGTGCAGTACCTGGTTGGTATGTGCAATACCAATATTCAAATTTCTATTGTTCAGTCCAAAATCATCACGCTACCGCAGTTATTGTGGATGTAAATGGATTAAGACATGAAGTTAGGGATGATGAAGGACCAGGAATATGGGCTAAGGCAAAAACTGATTGGTATGAAGCAGATCAATGGAACTCATATTATGGACATGATTGATGTTTTTAGTTTTTAACTTATTTTAGAAAGCACCTGGACTGATTCAGGTGCTTTCTAAATGAAAGGATAGCTATGAAAAAGTGTATTTTCGCTGCTGTAATTTTTATCTTTATATCGGTTATGTCCTTTAACTCATTATTTGTACAGGAGAATTACTCATATTATAAGAAAATGCTCAATATTGACCAGCTGGAAAGTGTACAAAAAATTATTATTTCTCCTGGGAGTAAAAAATCTTTAGAAGTATATCAAAATCTTAAAAAATATTTAATGATGTATAAGGGTAATATATATTGCGATATTATTAGCAATAATTCTGATCAACTAACATACACAAGGTATGCCTATTTTACTGGTACCAACATTTTTGATAATTATGGGCTAGATGATGGACGATTCCTATCTTTACAAGAAAACGAATCAAGTTTATTTCTCTCAACAAAAAAAACTAAAGATTCTGACCAAGTTGGTACTTTACTAGGGTTTGCAGGTAATAATCATTATGAGTTTCATACGTTAAAAGCAAATTTATCAAGTAATATCTTCAATAGGAGTTTTTATTTACAAATAGAAAACAATAAACTAAGCCTTTTTATAAATGATTTAGCACAAGAGGGTATAGTTATTCAGAAGGTAACAGAAACATACAATGATGATTACACAAATTCTAATATTTTTATTATTGCCACATGTTTTTTTATATTAATGCTTCTATTAGTATATGACTTTTTTAATTCTTATAAAAAAATTGCAATAGAAAAAATGTTGGGTTTTAATCAATGGGATATTTGGGTTAAACGGGTCACACCGATGATTTTTTCAGCTTTTTTAGCAATCATTCTTACAACGTTTGTGTTGATTATATATAACTTCAAATTTTATAATAAATATTTTGTTTCTTTTTTAGCAACTCTATTTAAGCAATATGGAGCAATGTTATTCATTTTTATCATACTTATGACAATCCCCATTTTGATAATAAAAAAAATAAGTATTTCTAGTATGCTAAAAAATGTTCGCTTTGTTCCAGAGATTATAGGAGTAAATTTTTTAGTGAAAACTGTAATTGCTATAGCGGTTTTAGTTTTAGCATCAAATCAATATGAGCAATTTAAAATTATTCAAACTAGGTATACTTTTGCTTTTGAAGATTGGGAAAAAACAAAAGAATATGTGATAATTCCAGAAAAACAAACGGCAGCAGATGCAATAAATGTAATAGAGTCATATTCAGAGAAAAGTAAAGTTATTGAAAAAGAGCTATTTTTAAATTTCAACTCAAAAGGTGCAATCTACGCTAATTTTTCGTATTATTCCCCAAACAATAGAGATGAGATAATTCGTTCATTAAAACATGATTTTAAAACTGACTATATTATAGTGAATCCAAACTATTTAGAGAAGAACCAAATTTACGATGATGAAGGGAAAATAGTAACTATCGCAGAAACAGAATGTGAATATATATTACTAATTCCTGTTAGATATCGAAATAAAGAGAATGAAATCATGGAATATCATCATTTTTTAAAGAAAGGTTACAATAGCGTTTGTGATGATCCAAATTGTAGGCATGATGCAGACTCCCATATGGCATCAAAGGTGGCTGATCAAGCAATCAAGATTATATGGACAAAAGCAAATCAAAATTATTTCTCTTACCGGATAGATATAAATCCAGAAGGTGGTAACCAAATAAAAGATCCTATAGTTAGAGTAATTACTGAATCCAATGGTGATCTAATTGATTACTATAAAATTTTAGGTTACATGGGTGACCCATTTAAGATTAAACTAAGTAACCCCATGAGTGATCCTTATTTAGAGATACTTCCGGAGCTTTCAAAATACTACGATGTAAACAGTCATCATTTCCCTATTATAAGTGTATATGACAGTGTGGCGGAACAAATTCAAAAAAGCACTGAATATCTAGAATTTACGTTAATAATTACAGTAATTTCATTAACCATAATAATTGTATTAATCATTCAAAACGCTGTGAGTTATCTTGAACAGCACAAAAAACGTATTGCTATCCAAAGTTTTCATGGATACAAAAAAAGAGATAAATATATTAAATTTTATATATTGGAAGGTGTAAATTGGCTGTTAATAACCATTATAGCAGCATTAATTTCAATGAAAATTGAAATAATAATCTTAATATTCTTGTTTTTAATTTTTGAGTTTATTTTAAGTTTATTGATGTTTAAATTGATCGAGAAAAAAAGGATAGTTTTGGTTACGAAAGGCGGATAATAATGAAAACAATTAAATTAGTTAGCGTAACAAAAAGATACGGATCAAAAACAATTCTTGAGAATTTTTCATTAGAAATTGAGAAAGGTGAATTTGTTGCTCTAGTAGGTAACAGTGGTTGCGGTAAAAGTACATTGTTAAATATAATTGGTCTTTTAGAAGACTTTGAAGAAGGAGACCTCATTATTGAAGATATGAATAATATTATACCTGATAGTTCAATGGCAAATAAATTTTTACGAGAAAAAATAGGTTATCTTTTTCAAAATTTCGCTCTTGTTGATGATGAGACAGTTGAATATAACATTAGTTTAGCTCTCAAATATGTTCGCGCAAATAAAAAGGAAAAACAGGTTAATATTCACAAGGCGTTAGAAAAGGTAGGCCTTCAAGGTTATCAGAAACGTAAAGTATATGAATTAAGTGGCGGGGAACAACAAAGAGTGGCACTTGCAAGAATCTTTGTAAAGCCATGCTCAATAATTCTTGCTGATGAACCGACTGGTTCATTAGATGAAAAAAATAGAGACATAGTTTTAAATCTATTAAAACAACTAAATGAAAGTGGGAAGACAGTTTTATTAGTTACACATGATAAGTATGTTGCAAGTCAATGTGACAGAATTGTTAATATGTAAATATGCACTATAAAAACTTTTAATTTATTAGAATAGTGAGCATTAATATGAAATCGCAAAAAGGACATGCAACCTATTGTCCAATTTAATGTACAAGGCATATGATGTAGGAGGACAAGAAGCAGAGGTGTGCATGGATGGACGATAGATGTGAGGGCTGTCTGAAGATCGGCCAGAAAGCGCCCGAATTTTCGGTTTTATCTACCTTTGGAATGGTTTCTCTTAATGATTATAAAGGAAAATGGCTTGTATTTTTCAGTCACCCCGGAGATTTCACCCCGGTCTGTACCACAGAATTCATAGCTTTTACAAAGGAGTACCCTGAATTTGTAAAGCGAAATGCATTGCTTTTGGGCTTGAGCATTGATAGTAATGCGTCTCATCTGGCATGGGTGGAAAATATCAGAAGAACCCAGGGGGTTACTGTTCCCTTTCCGATCTTGGCAGATCGGGACGGTTCAATAGCAAAACGATATGGTATGCTTTCTGCAGATGAAAAAAACTTTTTTACCGTGAGAAATGTTTTCATCATCGATCCTGAAGGGATAATCCGGGCCATGCTCATATACCCGTTAACAAACGGTAGGAATATTGCAGAAATATTAAGGCTGTTAGATGCCCTTCAGTTGAGCACAAAGGAGAATGTCGCAACCCCGGCTAATTGGATGCCCGGTGATCCTGTTGTGATACCCGCTCCTCAAACCTTTGAAGAGCTCACTAAAAGAAGGGATGACCCTGACTTGAACTGCATTGAAT
>JAEYPI010000248.1 GCA_023410885.1 Bacillota bacterium | reverse complement strand
TCAACCAACGTGGGTCAACATTACAGAACCACCAGCCGACTGTTTCAGGATGCTTTTCTACCAGCATTTTGGCATCACGATTGGACAGTAAATCGTTATGATGTTCCGGAGAAACGAGGGGGAGTTGAACACCTTTTTCTACGCCAACTGCATCGTACATCTTCCGAATTTCTTCAACGCTGGTTGGATAAAATTTACCATCTCCCATGCCCGGATATGCGTGCTCGAAGACAATATGCGCATGGAAATCTATTTTTGGAACTATCATATGGACCTCCTTCCTTATAAGCAACGGATTCTGTCGCGGAAGCGATGCAGGAATTGATTGTTCCATTCGTCACCACCGGGGCAATTTCCACTGCGCCAGATCGGAGGATTAATGCCTTCATTAACCAGCATGTTAACGGCTTCAATGATAATGCTATTCATGACATAAGCGTTTGCAAACGTACTTAAAGCACCGATCTTCTGCGGCAGACCTTCCAGCTCAAGAACTGCATCTCCAAGCTTAACCTTGCAATCCACTGAGCAATCGACGATATCATGCAGATTCTTTTTTGAAGGATGACGTGCCGGATGATCCTTAGGACAATTATTTGCGTGCTCATGAGAGCTGACACCGATAACCTTAGCGCCTCGTTGCTTTGCTGTCAAAGCTGCATCGATGGTTGCGGAGTTGATACCATACGCATTACATACAATGAGCAGGTCCCCCTCCCCTATACCATAATCCTCAACAATTATTTTACCATAGCCCGGCAGTCTCTCTACCGCCATTGATTTTAAGCTCCCTGCACTCAGCATGGTATCCTGATTCAGCATGGCACTGATGTGCATCAATCCGCCTGCCCTAAAGAATATCTCCATTGCCGCGAGGTTCGAATGCCCACCGGGGCCAAATACATATACAATTTTGTCCTTCTTAACTTGCTCAGCAATAATGCGTGCTGCTTCTATAATGTGTTCACGTTCGGTCCCACGTATCTCATCAATTATTCCTATTACCTCTTTATAATAGAGGTCCATAACTGTTCCTTCAATCATAATGTTCTCCTTTTCGATGATGCATTTCTCTTAGTGTGCGGTACCTACAAGAATGGAACACAATAAAGTACCTACTGTGTTCCATTTGTATGTATTATTTATTGGTCCATGGGGGTGTACTGGGTAAGGCATTTTCGAAATGATCAATGTATTTCTTCATCGCGTTACCTTCATAGGTCCCCTTATGGAACAGGTCAATGACCGTTGTATAAAAATCCTCCCAGGATTGCTCTTCTTCATTAGGGCAGATGGGATAATAGAGAATTCCATTTACTGCCGCCGCAGCTTGATCCCCCGGAGCGTCGCCAAGCATGATGACCTTATTTGAAGCATAGTGGTGCTTTATAGCGTCAATAATCTCTTTTTTGCTGCCATTCTCCTGTGCGCCCAGCAATGCAATATACTGATCCAGTCCATGCTCGTGCCACTCTTTAAGCAAAGCTTCCCGAGGTGTTGCCGACACAATGACTATATCAGCAAATTGACTTAGGTGCTCCAAACTTTCTCTTACATACGGAAAGGGTGGAATGTCATGAACCATTTTTGCAACACGCTTGTTCATATCATAGGACCATTCCAGAGTGCGTGCCATAACAGGATCCTCTGTCAGCTTTGCAACTGCGTCGTTATTTAGAATGGGGGCTGTTTCAACCCATTTTTGTAGTGAAGCATATTCGGGCATCTTAAATCCACGGGATTTTACCTCTTTGCGCTCTGAAAGAAGATTTAGCACATTGGTTAATGCGTGAAAACGACTGCATCCGCGGGTTTTTGAGTATAAGTTTACATACTCCCAAGCCTCACGCGCATATTTAGAGATGGCTTGCAGACCCCAATTATCAATTGTTGACGGGCAAAAACACTCTTTATGCTTGATTTCCATCGTATCAAATGCACAGCCATCGGAATCGATACATACGAGGTATTCGTGCTTAGGAATGTAGTTTTCCTTCGTTAAGTTAATATCCATAAGTTCTCCTTTTACAACAGATA
Organism: Bacillota bacterium; assembly: GCA_023410885.1. Taxonomy (GTDB): domain Bacteria; phylum Bacillota; class Clostridia; order DSM-8532; family DSM-8532; genus DTU059. Next base: position 5,394 of record JAEYPI010000248.1, on the reverse strand, counting down.
CTTCTCGATTGCTTTGGCAAGTCCGTCTTTGTCATAGTCATCGGTTACGGCATAAGCAATGTCTTTAAGGGCCTGAGGTGCATTACCCATTGCAATACCCAATGCTGACTTTTCGATTATACATCCGTCCATACCAAGAGAATCCCCTATACTCATGACGTTGTCATAAGTAACACCAAGATGATCCAGCAATACCTGTATAGCTGCAGCTTTATCTAAGCGGGAACAAGTAAACTGCATATTTAACGGAGTACCGTCAAGGAAATTGACAAAATCCATACCCTCAAGCTGTTTCATATAGGGTCCCTGCTTTTCTTCAGGAACGCCATAGAGATTGAACTTTTCAACACTTAACCTGTTCTTAAGGAAAAACTCCGATAAGTTACCATCAACAGCAATCGGGCGTTGGGTTAACATATACCACACATGATGGGGTGGCACAGGGAAGCGATGGAGTGCATCCGTGACTTCACGCTCAAAATACAATTTACCCTCTGCCGCAATCTCACTATAAACATGCTGTCCCTCATATATGCGGCATATCTCTGCTGCTTCTTCAGGTGTAAAGCATTCTCCTTTATAAATGACCTCATCTTTTTGACGGTCAATAATACGGCATCCGCTTGCAGACACCCAATAACGGAAATAGGGGTCCTCTTCAATCTGAGGCGGAAACATATCTGCACTTCGTCCTGTACAAGGAATACAGATAATCCCCTTCTTAGCTGCTTCTCGTAAGGCATGCATATTTTTGGGTGATATAAAAACCTGATCCTTTTGCAAGGTTGTACCGTCAAAATCAAAGAACAGAACTTTGATATCCATTTAATTAAACTCCTTCTTGGAATAATTAGGGACAGCTAAATGCCAGAATTTGATCCTCAGGGGCTTGTTTTCGAATTCGAAAACAAGCCCCTTAAAATTAGGATCAATTACCTAGCTGTACCTTAAGTTACATATCGACGTCTGCATTGCCCGTCAGCTTAAAGAACAATAACAGCGAAGCCACCATGGTAATGGTAAGAATTGTTGACAAGGCTGCTGCAGTACCATAGGCTGAACGGTTAACTTCCTGGAAAATCGCTGTGGACATAGTAGAGGATTTGCTTGTATACAGCATCAAGGTTGATGACAATTCCTGAATCAATGTAATCCAGCTCAAGATCGCACCTGATACGATACCCGGAATCATGGCAGGCATTGTTACCTTAAAGAACGTAGGCATCGATGAATAGCCAAGGGATAGCGAAGCTTCCTCTATATTCGGACTGATCTGACGCAAAATGGCTGCGCTGGAACGAACAGTGTAGGGCATTCTTCGGATAACATAGGCGATGACAATCAGGATGGATCCGCTTATGACGAGAGGTCCTGAATTGTACGACATCAGGAGCATCAAGCCGAAAATTGTTCCGGGGATAACATAGGGCAGCTGTACGCAAGCATCCAGAAAACGGGAGAAGAAGCTCTTTTTCCGAACCGTAACGTAAGCGAACATAGTGCCTAGTAAAACGATAATGACGATAGCAATAACACCGAACTTAAAGGTGTTCAGGATGGAAGTCTTAGCCTTCGCCCATGCAAGAGCATAGTTGGTAAAGGAGAAACCATCAACCATAATTGAGCCGCCTTTAAAGTTCTTGAAGGAGATAATGGTGATGTAAATGGTAGGAAGAACGGCAAGGAATGAGACGAGATACACGAAAATATGTCCGAACACTCCGCCCGCACCCTTCATAGGCTTTGGTTCCGGCGGGTTCAGCATGCTCATATTGTAGTTCTTACGGCTGAAATACATCTGCAGTATGTACACAACAATTGCAAGCAAAATCATGATGAAAGCGATCGCGGATGCAAAGTATGCATTGGAGCCTGTCTCAGACAGCCACTCATTATAAACCAGAACAGGCATAACCGTGTAGCCTTCTCCGATCAAACGCGGTGTTCCGTAATCTGCAAAGGCACGAAGGAAGACAATTGCTGACCCGGCGAGGATGGTGGGAGTAATCAGGGGAAGACTGACTTTGAGCACCTTCTTTATGCCATGGTCTCCAAGGCTCTCAGCGGCCTCATTAAGGGCTTTATCCACCTTTTTCAGTGCACCCTTTGTATACATGTAGATGTAAGGGAATAGCTTAAGGGTAAATACCAATAAGATACCGTTATAACCGTAAATAGTTGGCAGTGTGATACCAAAAGTATTTTTAAGGAATGTGGTAACCACACCTGCGCGGCCAAGCATCAAAATCCATGAGTAGGCACCGATAAACGGAGGAGAGAACATGGATATAATAATGAGAACATTAATGAGCTTCGCACATTTGACTTTAAAGTTGGTCATGATATAGGCAAGCGTAACGCCAAGGACAACTGTTAAAGCCGTTGCTAAGAATGTAACCTTTACGCTGTTCCAGATGGCATCGGTATAATAGGCTCTGGAGAAAAACTTTGCAAAATTGCCCAAAGAGAAGGTGCCTAACGAGTCCTTCGTCTGGAATGCGTTAATGCACAGACGTCCGACAGGGTAGACAAGGAACATGGCAAAGTAAATCAGCGAAACCACAGTAATTATACTCCAAAAGTCAATGCGATAGCCCTTTAAAAAGCCACCGTTGCGCTTCTTAGACATTGCTATGCACTCCTTTAATTAAAGTGATCTTAGTTTGCTTGTCAAATACATTGATGCGTCTTGCATTGACATTTAAGTAAATGGTTTCGCCATAGTCGTAAATGCGCTCTGCTGTATTGGTATCGCTGGAAACTTCAGCCTCAGAGCCGTCACTAAAGGCCACTTCATATTTTATGTGCTTGCCAAGGAACTGCTTAACCTTGACAGTACCCTTTGCACCCCGGCCTTCCGAGGTAATGACGAACTCCTCGGGACGAACACCAACAATTACTTCGCGGCCCACCTCTGTAGGAACCATATTGTTCATTGCAATTTCAAGGCCGTTGGACGTTTTTATTGTGGTTGTCTCACCGGTTGATGTGACGGTACCGTCAATCATGGTAGAACTTCCGATAAAGTTAGCGACAAATGTATTATAAGGACGAGAATAAATACGCTCAGGAGCATCTAAATGATAGATATCGCCTTTGTTCATTACCGCGATACGATCGGAGATTGCAAGCGCTTCTTCCTGATCGTGGGTAACATAAACGGTGGTAATACCCAGCTCTCTTTGCAGTCTGCTGATAACGGTACGCATTTCAAGACGAAGTTTTGCGTCAAGGTTGGACAGAGGTTCGTCCATCAGAAGAACCTGAGGCTGTACAACAACGGCGCGAGCCAAGGCCACACGTTGTTGCTGACCACCTGAAAGCTTGTTGGGATAGCGATCTTTATATTCAGTCAACTGAACGACATCAAGAATTTCTTCTACGCGCTTCTTAATCTCATCCTTAGGCAGTTTTTTATTCTTTAAACCGTATTCAATATTACGGTATACTGTCATATTCGGAAATATTGCATAGCTCTGGAATACCATGCCAAAATTACGCTTGTACACGGGAACATTGTTGATTACTTTATCATCAAAAGCAATCGTTCCGGCTTCAATGGAATTGAAGCCTGCAATCATTCTAAGCAAAGTTGTCTTTCCGCAACCGCTGGGACCGAGCAGAGTGAATAATTCTCCGGGCTTGATGTCAACCGACAAATCCTTAATTACAACATTATCTTCATATTGCTTTTTGATATTTTTTACATGGATAGCAACAGCCATAATTTTCCCTCCATTTATTTGCCGTCTCTAATTAAAGAGACGGCAAATAAGTTGTACATTTGATTTATGATCATTATTTAACGCTAGTCCACAGATCCTGGAATTTTTCTTTCAAACCATCTGAATTCTTCTCAACCCACTCACTGGGATATTCGATTGCATTCAAGTCCTTGGTTGGAGCGATTCCTTCAACAGTGAAGTCGACATCGGAACGAACGGAACGCTGATAGAGCTCAGTTGAACAAGCCTGCTGGTACTCTTTAGATGTAAAGAAATCAAGAAGCAGACGAGCATTGTACTCGTTTTGGCAGCCTTTAATGATAGCGCAGTAAGAATTTCTTAAGGTGATACCCTCTTTTGCATAAACTGCACTTACATCTGCGCCATTTTCGATATTTTCAATAACCTTTTCCTCGTTGGTGATACCTACTGCGTACTCGCCATTAGCAACACCTGTATAAACTGCTGAAGAGCTGGAAGAGATTTTTCCGCCAAGATTTGCGATGAACTTTTCTACAAAGCTCCAGCCATCTTCCATAGTACCTGTGCCATTCATTGCTGCCAGCATGTTGATAACATGCTCACGACCTGAGGAAGCAGAAGAAGGATCTGCAAAAATAATATTGCCCTTCAAAGCGGGGTTTGTAAGAGACTCCCATCCATCAACAGTTACACCCAAGTCCTTAACCATTTTGTTGTTAACCATGATGGTATTAACGTTGATCTGGATAGCAGTAAATTTCTCACTTGGGGATACAAACTCAGGAATACAGTCTTTTACGTTTTCAGAAACATAAGGAGCAAGATGCTCATCCAATGCAGTGTAAACAGCATAGGAACCGCCCATCATAACGTCACCCTGAGGGTTAGCAGCTTCTGCAACGATTCTGTTCTGAAGCTCGCCGGAACCTGCAGATACGATTTCCAACTCGATGTCGGGGTGTTTCTCTGCCCACAACCGCTGAATCATTTCGTTCTGGTTGGTGGAGCTTGCGCTGTACAGAACAACGCTTTTGGTCTGTGGCAGTTCTGGTTCAGCAGAGGGCTGAGCTGCCTCTGGTGTGCTTGAGCTCGACGGAGCTACCGAGGGAGTGGGATCAGTGTTCTTTGGGGTTCCGCATGCTGTAAACACCATTGCAAGAACCATAAGGACGCTAATGAGAGTAACAATTCTTTTTTTCATTCAATTTTCCTCCTATTTTTTATATTCTATTTGGCTGTTGCCAAACAAAAACCTGTTCCTATTGGTAACTACAATATAAAAGCTCCACCCGTAGGACTGCTTCTATAATTTCTCCTTAAGAATTGAGAAGCAGGGCTCATCAACATACATCATTACACCGGCCTTTTGGCGCAAGGCCGTTGCAGGGCATGCTTCAGAAATATCGCCCTTTATTGTATCTGATAGTGCCTGTGCTTTTGCTTCAGTCGGAATAAAGCAAAAATGCTTGTCTGCAGAAAGGAGGGTTGGTATGGTCAACGTGAGTGCAACCTGAGGAACCTCATCCAGTGTCGCAAAGCACCCATCACGGACCTGCTGATTACGACACATCAGATCCAATTCAACGGGCTTCATAATCTTGCTGTCATGAAAATCTGCAACGTCAGGATCATTGAATGCTATGTGGCCATTCTCTCCGATACCCATGAAAACGATATCCGGCTTCTC